>NZ_JBQCIE010000019.1:0-73499 GCF_051954055.1 Humibacter sp.
CGAAGCCCGGCTGGATCAGGACGGTGTCGCCCCTCGTGAGGAAGAGCTCCGCGCGGACCGGTCGTTGACCATCCGGCAGGACAGCACCGGCATGGTGCGGTTGACCGCGAGGTTGGATCCGGAGACCGCAGCCCCGGTGAAGGCCGCGATCGAAGCCATCGTGACGCACGGGATCCGCGCCGAACGACCGGGAGCCGCGCGTGAAGCCGGGGCCGACGGTTCAGCTCCCGATGGGCCAGTGATCGCGGATATGCGCAGCATCCCGCAGCGGCAGGCGGACGCGTTGGCGATGATCGCCCGGCACGTGATCGGCTGCCACCGGGTACCGGCGGCACCAGCCACCACGATGGTCGTGCGGGTCAACCTGGACACCCTCACCGACGGGCTCGGGCACGGCCGCATCGACGGTCTCGACCACCCGGTCTCGGCCGGCACGATCCGCCGGATGGCCGCCACCGCCGGGATCATCCCAGCCGTGCTCGGCACCGACAGTGTTCCGTTGGATCTGGGTCGCACCGCTCGCGGGTTCACGGCCGCGCAACGGATCGCACTCCACGAACGAGACGGCGGATGCGCCTGCTGCGGAATCGACGTCGGCTACACCGAAGCGCACCACATCCTGTGGTGGATGCGCGACACCGGACCCACGAACCTGAACAACGGGGTACTACTGTGCCCACCCTGCCACGCACGAATACACCAAGACGGGTGGCAGATCCACGTCAAGAACGGACACGTATGGTTCACCCCACCACCCCACATCGACCCCACCCGAACACCACGACTCGGCGGCCGAGCCAGATTCGAGTTGCCTGACGCACGACCCGCCGCATGACACCGTGTCCCCACACACCGTGGCACGCCACGGCACACGGGTTGCGCGTGTCGCCCGACTACAACGTCGCCGCTTCGTTCTGCGAACGACTCGCGAGGAACAGGTCGAGCGCGCGCTCCCTCGCCAGATCGACCGCGGCGTGCAGCGCACCCTCGACCACCACGTCGGCACCGAGTGAGGAGACCACCAGCTCGGGAACCGGCAGATCGAGATCGGTGGGAAGCGCATCGCGCGCCTTGTCGACCGCGACCGCGATGCCGTCGGCCACCGCTCCGGTCACGACGACACGCTGCGGATCGAACATGCTGCCCAGAACGCTCACGACCCGGGCGAGCATCTGACCCGCCCGGTCGGCGAGCTTGCGCGCATCCGTGTCACCTGCGGCGGCGAGTTCGAGCACGCGCCGGGCATCGAGCTCGTCCGCTGGTATCGAGCCGAGGGCGCTCGAAGGGGCGATGCTGCCGTCCTCCACCGCGGAACGAGCCCAGCCAGAGATCTGGTGGCCCAGTCCTTCCGCCGTCTCCACACCCATCACGTGGTCGAACGCGATCATCTCGCCGACGCCGCCGTGTCGCCCGCGCAGAAGACTGCCATCGACGACGACACCCGCGCCGAACCGCTGCCCGGCGAGCAGAGCGACGTAGTCCGAGCATCCGACAGCTGCACCGATCGAACCCTCTGCCACCGCAGCGAGCGACGCGTCGTTCTCGATGCGCACGAGCGGCGCCCACGGGCCGAACGCGTCGGCCAGGTCGGGATTCATGCGCGCCCAGAACCCATCGGGATGCTGCGGAGAGCGCCCGTGCTTGTCGACCGGGGCTGGAACACCCACGCAGATGGCGACGAGATCATCCCTGCCCCTGCCGGCACCCTGCAGCGCGGCGTCGACCGCATCGCCGATCTCAGTACGACGTTCCGTGGGGGAGTCGTTCTGCGGGTCGAGTTCGCGGCGCAACCTATGCATCACCTCGCCCGCGAGGTCGGCAACGGTGACGGCGAGATGCGTGTGGCCGGCGTCCACGCCGACGACGACGCCGGCGTCGGACTGGAAAGCGAACCGGCGAGCCGGACGGCCCATCCGGTACTGGCCCGCGTCGCGTGCGTTGGGCAGCTCGCGTAGCAGGCCCAGCTCGACGAGGGCATCCACGGCACTGATCGCCGTGGATCGTGTGACCTCGATGTTTTCGATCACATCGGTCGCGGTGAACTCGCGAGCACCCCAGGCGTAGTCGAGCACCGCGTCCATGCTGGCCGGGCGCGCGACGTTATCCGGCGTCATCGAGTTCACTTCCGTTGTTGACGTTTCTCGTCCCTCCATGTGAGTATGGCCCATCGGTACTTTCTAGTGTGGCTAAATCTAGTCGGTGCCGAATCTCGCTCGACAGGAAGGACAACGGTGTCTCCACATCGACAACCCCGCGGCCGGCTCTCGCCCCAGCAGCCCTCGCCAGCCCACTCATCGCCGGCTCGACCATCCGCAACGCTGACCCGTAGAGGGTTCCTCGCCGGAGTCAGCGCCCTCGGAGCCGGACTTGCGCTGACCGGCTGCACCGCGGCATCCGCAGCGCAGCCCACGACGATCTCCTTCTACCTCTCCAAGCCGGAGGTGATCCCGTACTTCCACAAGCTGATCGCGAAGTACAACGCGGAGCAGAGCAAGGTGCGAGTCGTGATGGACTCGTCGTCGAACGTTCCCGCGGACTTCGTACGCAATCAGCCGCCGGACCTCGGATGCTGGAACTACAACTTCTTGGTCGCCGAGTTCGTGAATCACGGAGCGCTGTCCGACCTCAGCGACACCCCGCAGGCGAAGTCCATCAACCCCGCGCTGTGGCCGCTGATGAAGCAGACCGCGGACTACCCGGGTCGAGTGAGCGCCATCCCGTACTCGGTGATGGCCGAGGGCGTCATCTACAACAAAGACCTGTTCGCTCAGCACGGCGTCGCTGTCCCGACCACCTGGTCGCAGCTCGTCGAGGTCTGCAAGAAACTCATGGCCGCAGGCGTCACCCCGTTCTTCAACACCTACCGCGACACCTGGACGATCGCGCAGGGCATGTTCGACTACACAATCGGCGGCATGGTCGACGTGCCGGCATTCTTCGGGGGTCTCAAGAAGGAAGGCACGAAGGTGGGGCCGGCCTCGTCGGTGTCGTTCTCGAAGGACCTCTCGGCGCCGATGGCCCGCATGATCGAGCTCACGAAGTACGGCAACAAGGATGCCGCGAGCCGCGGCTACGGAGACGGCAACACCGCTTTCGCCCAGGGCAAGGCGGCGATGTACCTCCAGGGTCCTTGGGCGCTCAGCCAGATCGCCCTGACGAACGCCAAGGCGAACCTCGGGATGTTCCCGCTTCCGGTCACCGAGAGTCCGGATGACCTCAAGGTGCGAGTCAATGTCGACCTCGCGCTTTGGATCCCCGAGGCATCCCCCAACAAGGCGGCGGCCCGCGACTTCATGGCCTGGCTCATGCAGCCGAGGATCAACGACACGTACAACGACGACAACGACGGATTCGGATCCCGCCTGAACGCGCCGGCGCCGTCGAACCCCGCACTGGCCGGACTGCGCAAGTACTACGCCGGCAACCGGTTCTACCTGGGCGCCTCGCAGTTGATCCCCGGCGCCATCCCGGTCGCCAACTACGCGCAGGCCATGGCTCTCGGTTCGAGCCCTGCCTCGCAGCTCTCCCTCCTCGACTCCGACTGGTCGCGCTACGCGATCCGGGTCGCCTGACCGTACTTCTCCAGCGAAACGAGCTCACCATGGCCATCGCAACACTCCCGCGCACGACGGGCAGGCGAACGAGCGCCCGCCGCATCGAGCCGATGTTCTACTTCCTCCTCGTCCCGACGCTGATCATCTTCACGCTTGCCATCACCGTTCCTGCGGTGATGGGCATCGTGCTCAGCTTCACCAACTCCGTCGGATTCGGCACCTTCAGGTTCGTCGGATTCACCAACTACATCGCCGCGTTCTCCGACCCGGCGATCCTGCAGGCATACGGGTTCACGTTCCTGTTCGCTGCGATCACGGTGATCGTCGTCAACGTGCTCGCGTTCCTGCTCGCGATTGCACTGACGGCGAAGATCCGCGCGCGGAGCGCGCTGCGCACCGCGTTCGTCGTGCCGATGGTCATCTCCGGCATCGTCATCGCCTACGTCTTCAGCTATCTGTTCGGAACGAGCCTTCCCGCACTCGCGACCTCCATCGGCTTCGCACCGCTCGAGCAGTCGATGCTGGCCGACCCCAACCTCGCGCTGGTGGCGCTCGTGATCGTCGCCGCCTGGCAGGCGATCCCCGGCGCACTCCTCATCTACATCGCCGGGCTGCTCTCGATTCCCAGCGAGGTGTACGAGGCGGCCTCGCTCGACGGCGCGACCGGATGGCGTCAGCTGCGCTCGATCACGGTGCCCCTCACAGCCGGATACATCGTGATCAACGTCATCCTCGGCTTCAAGGGCTTCCTGAACGTGTACGACATCATCGTCGGCCTCACGAACGGGGGACCGGGCACCGCGACCGTGAGCGTCGCGATGTCGATCTTCAACGGGTTCGGCAACGGTGACTACGCGTACCAGATGGCCAACGCCACCATCTTCTTCGTCATCGCCGTGATCATCGCGCTCCTGCAGCTGCGGTTCACGCGAGGAAAGGCGCAATTCTGATGAGCACCGCAACCATCCCCGAAACCGCGCTCGACACCCGCGCGATCACGACCGGAGGCGGACGACGTCGTCGCGCTCGGCACATCGGACCGGCGAACTGGCCGCTCACGATCATCCTGACGCTCTGCACGCTGACCGTGCTCGTGCCGCTCTACGTGACCGTGTCGATGGCCTTCAAGACCACGAAACAGGCGGTCAACGGCAACGCGTTCGAGTTGCCCGCACCGTTCAGCGTCTCCGGCTTCGTGCAGGCGTGGACGCTCACGGACTTTCCGCGCAGCTTCGCCATCTCGGTGTTCGTCGCCGGGGTCACGGTCGGCGGCACGATCATCCTGAGTGCCTGGGCCGCCTACGCGATCTCGCACAACTGGCAGCACCGGCTGTTCCGTTGGTCGTTCTTCTACCTGCTGGCGGCGATGTTCCTCCCGTTCCCGGTGGTCGCGCTGTCGCAGGTGAAGCTGACCGGCATGGTGCACCTCGACAACCCGATCGGCGTGGCCATTCTGCACGTCATGTTCCAGCTGTCGTTCAGCGTCATGCTCTTCACCGCGTTCCTGCGCTCGATCCCCTCCGAACTCGAGGAGAGCGCCCGGATGGACGGCGCGGGAACCTGGCAGGTGTTCTGGAAGCTGATCTTCCCGCTGCTGGCGCCGATGAGCGCGACGATCGGCATCTTCGCGTTCCTCGCATCGTGGAACGACTACATGATGCCCGCGCTGATCACCTCGAACCCGCAGCTGCAGACGCTCCCTGTGTTGCAGAACATCTTCCAGACGCAGTTCTCGAACAACTACAACGTGTCGTTCGCGTCGTATCTGATGGCGATGGCGCCGTCGATCATCGTCTACCTGTTCACGCAGCGCTGGGTGATGTCCGGCCTGACGCAGGGAGCCATCAAGTAGGGCATCCGCCACGCACAACAACGAAAGGAAACATCCTCTTGGCACAGCACCTCGCCGAACCGAACGCGACCACCATCCTCAGCGACGACGCCAGCTGGTGGCGTCAGGCCGTGGTCTACCAGATCTACCCGCGCAGCTTCGCCGACGGGAACGGCGACGGGATCGGTGACCTGAAGGGCATCCTCTCCCGTGTCGACTACCTGGCCGACCTCGGCGTCGACGCCGTATGGCTGAGCCCGTTCTACCCGTCGGCGCTCGCCGACGGCGGGTACGACGTCGCCGACTACCGCGACGTGGATCCCCGCATCGGCACGCTCGCGGAGTTCGACGAGCTGGTCGAGGCGTTGCACGCGCGAGGCATCCGCGTGATCGTCGACATCGTGCCGAACCACACGTCGAACCTGCACGAGTGGTTCCGTCGGGCCGTGGCCGCCGGACGCGGCTCGGCAGAGCGGGAGCGGTACATCTTCCGCGACGGAAGCGGTGCGAACGGCGAGTTGCCGCCCACCGACTGGCTGTCGGTGTTCGGCGGCTCGGCGTGGGAACGCGTGGACGACGGGCAGTGGTACCTGCACAACTTCGCCGTCGAACAGCCCGACCTGAACTGGTCGAATCCCGAAGTGCGGGCGGACTTCGTGAAGACGCTCCGATTCTGGGCCGATCGCGGCGTCGACGGGTTCCGTATCGACGTCGCCCACATGCTGACCAAGGACCTGACGGAGCCGCTGCCGTCGCGAGCCGAGCTGGAGTTGATCCCAAGGGATGGCAAGCATCCGCTCATCGACCGCGACGACGTGCATGAGGTGTACGCGGAGTGGCGGGCCGTGTTCAACTCGTACGATCCGCCGCGCACTGCCGTCGCCGAGGCGTGGGTGGACTCGGCGCGTGTTCCGCTTTACGCGCGCCCGGAGAGCCTCGGCCAGTCGTTCAACTTCGACCTGCTTCTTGCGGACTTCGACGCTGCCCAGTTCCGCGACATCGTCACCTCGAACCTGGACCTCGCCGCGCTGTCCGGTTCCTCGAGCACCTGGGTGCTCTCGAACCACGACGTAGTGCGCCACGCTACTCGCTACGGGCTGCCGAAGACTCGACGCGACGAGAGCGGCAAGACGTTGGAGAAGGCCGGAAACGACTGGCTGCTCGGCGGCGGAGCGGAGTCGCAGCTGGATCGGGAGCGGGGTGAGCGGCGGGCGAGCGCTGCCACGCTGTTCCTGCTCGGCCTTCCGGGATCCGCCTACCTCTACCAGGGTGAGGAGCTCGGGCTGCACGAGGTGGCCGACATCGCGGACGAACAGCGGCAGGACCCGACGTTCCTCCGCAGCGAGGGTTCCGAGATCGGCCGGGACGGATGCCGGGTGCCGCTGCCCTGGTCCGCGCATGGAGCATCCTTCGGATTCGGTGCGGACGGAGCACACCTGCCGCAGCCGGGCTGGTTCGCGGAGTACGCGGTAGAGCGCGAGGAGCTGGACCCTGCCTCGACGTTGTCGCTGTATCGCCGGGCGCTCGCGTTGCGGCACGCGTTGCAGGGCGGCGAGCAGTTGGGATGGATCGAAACCGGGCGTGATGACGTGTTGCGCTTCACCCGCCC
This sequence comes from Humibacter sp., assembly GCF_051954055.1. NCBI lineage: Bacteria > Bacillati > Actinomycetota > Actinomycetes > Micrococcales > Microbacteriaceae > Humibacter > Humibacter sp. The sequence goes on from NZ_JBQCIE010000019.1 coordinate 6,995, forward strand.
CGGCGGCTGGCAGGTCGTCACGAACTTCGGTAGCGAGGACTACCCGATCGAGGACGGCGCGAACGTCGTTCTGAGTTCGAGCGGTGCAACGGATGTCGTGCGGGGCGAGTCGACCGTCTGGATCGCTCCCTGACCGCGCCACCGGTTGAGCTTCGCCCAAGCTCGACCGGTGGCAACCAGCAGGCGTGCATATGGCACTGGCTACGATTCAAGGGTGACCGCGCTCGCCGAACTGTCCTCCGCTGAACTGCGCGAACTGCACTCGCAGCTCGCCGCCGAGTACGACGCGCTCGTGAATCGTGGGCTCTCGCTCGACATCACGCGCGGCAAGCCATCGCCGGAGCAGCTGGACCTCTCCAATGAGCTGCTCTCGCTGCCTGGCGACGACGATTTCCGCGACGAGTCCGGCGCCGACCTGCGCAACTATGCCAATCCCAAGGGGCTGCCGGAGCTGCGGTCGATCTTCTCCGAGGTGCTCAAGGTGCCCGTCCCGCAGCTTCTGGCGCTCGGCAACTCCAGCCTGACCGTGATGCACGACGTCGTCGTGCACGCCCTGCTGCACGGACTGCCGGAGAGTGAGCGGCCGTGGTCGCGCGAAGACACCATCAGCTTCCTGTGCCCGGTGCCCGGATACGACCGCCACTTCACGATCACCGAGCATCTGGGCATCCGGATGATCCCGGTCGCGATGACGGATGAAGGACCCGACATCGCGGAGGTCGAGCGGCTGCTCGCGGAGGACCCGACCATCCGCGGCATGTGGTGCGTGCCCGTGCACTCGAACCCGTCTGGCGCGATCTACAGCGAAGCGGTCGCGCGCGCACTCGTGTCGCTGCCGGCGGCGCCGGACTTCCGCATCTTCTGGGACAACGCGTACGCCGTGCACCACCTCACCGACGACGTGCCGGAGCCCATCGACATCCTGTCGCTTGCCGCGGAGGCCGGGAATCCGGACCGGGTGTTCGTGTTCGCCTCGACGTCGAAGGTCACGTTCGCGGGCGCGGGCGTCGCGTTCTTCGGCTCATCGCCCGAGAACGTGTCGTGGTACCTGAGCCACGCGGCGGCCCAATCGATCGGACCGGACAAGATCAACCAGCTGCGCCACGTGCGCTTCCTGAAGGATGCTGCCGGTCTGGAAGAGCACATGCGTCGGCACCGCGAGCTGGTCGCCCCGAAGTTCGAGGCGGTCTCCGAGGTGTTCGAGCGGCGACTGAAGCCGTACGACGCCGGTACCTGGACGACGCCGAGCGGCGGCTATTTCGTGAGCCTCGATGTGCACGGTGGATGCGCCGAGCGAGCGATCGCGCTCGCCGCGCAGGCGGGCATCGCGGTTACGCCGGCCGGATCGACGTATCCGTATAAGAAGGACCCGCGGGATGCGAACATCCGCATCGCCCCCACGATGCCGCCGCTGTCGGAGCTCGTCGAAGCGCTCGAGGGGCTGTGCACCGCGATCCTGCTCGCCGAGACGGAGCGCCTGCTCGCGGCCTGAGACTACTCGCCGGTGGTGTCACCCACTTCGTCCAGTTCAGGTCGCAGTTTTGGTCGGTCGGCATCGGTCTTCGCGACAGAAACTGCGACCTGAACCGAAGCGTCCTGAACGGCGGGGGAGGGCGCCTGGCGCCCGGGCAGGGCGAGTGCGAGCACCACGGCGAGGGCCGTGAAGCCTATAGACCACCAGAACGCCTGGTCGTACGCGGTCGCGATGCCGGATGTGCCCTGCGCAGCGTGGGCGGTGAGCCCCGACTGCAGGATCACGGCGAGCACCGCGGTCCCGAAGGAGCCGCCGAGCTGCTGCGCGGTGCGAGTGATGATGCTCGAGTGCGGGATGTCAGCAGACTCGAGACCCTGGAACGACGCCACCATGAGCGGCATCACGATGGCGCCGAGCCCGAATCCGCGCACGAACAGCACGGCCATCAGCAGCCACTCGTTCGTGGTCGCGGTGCTGAACGCGAACGGCACGGTAGCAGCGCCGACGATCGCGAAGCCCACGACCGCGACCCAGCGGGCGCCGAGCCGGTCGGTGAGGCGACCGGCCAGGGAACGGCTGGCGAGCGTCCCGAGACCCTGCGGCACGAGGAAGAGTCCGGCGGCGAGCACGTCGTATCCGCGCAGCTGCTGCAGATAAAGAGGTAGCAGCAGCATGATCCCGTACGCCGCGAGCCCGGAGAGGAACAGCAGGGCCGAGCCCGACCAGACGGAGCGGTGACGTAGCAAGCGGATGTCTACCAGCGCACCGTCGCCACGCTTCACCGCGTACACCACGAACGCGGCCAGCAGCACCGTCCCGAGTGCGAGCGGCAGCCAGGCATCCGCCGCTCCGAATCCGTCGCTACCCGCCGAGTTGGAGAGGCCGAGCAGCAGCGCCACCAGGGCGGGGAGCAGCAGCACCATGCCGATGACGTCGAGCTTCTGGCGCGACGCGGCGCGCTCGTCGCGTGGCAGCATTCGCCAGGCGAGGAACAGGCCGACGGCGCAGAACGGCACGTTGACCCAGAAGATCCAGCGCCAGTCGAGCCAGTTCAGGATGATGCCGCCAACGGCCGGCCCCAGGATGGGCCCGAGCATGGCGGGGAGCCCGACCGCCGCGGCGACGCGTCCCAGATTCCTGCCGGCCGCCGCCTGCATCACGATCGTCTGCAGCAGCGGGAGCATGAGGCCGCCGCCGATGCCCTGTACGACCCGGAACGCGATGAGACTCTCCGCGTTCCACGACGCACTGCAGAGCACGGAGCCGAGCAGAAAGAGGGTGAGTGCGAACATCCAGGCCCGCTTGCCTCCGAACAGCCTCTGCACCCAGGCGCTCAGCGGAACCGTGGCGGCGAGGGCGAGCACGTAACCGGTAGTGACCCACTGGATGGTCCCGACGGGAACGTGCAGGTCTTTCGAGAGCGAGTGCAGCGCAACGCTCATGATCGTCGTATCGAAGACGACGGCCAGGACGCCGACGACCAGCGCGGTCGTCGTGCGCTTGACGGATGCATCCACCGCCGGCGAGGTACGGGTCTTTCTCACGATCACTCCTCATTTAGATACATGTTTGTATCTAATACGCGAGGTACGCGTTCGCGATAAGATACACAAGTGGATCTTGAGGCAGATGTCCCCAGCACGCGTCGCCGCGGCGCCGAGCTGGAGGACGCGTTGCTCGACGCCGCATGGGACGAGCTGACCGAGAAGGGTTACAACGGGCTGACATTCGACGCCGTCGCCGAGCGTGCGCACACCAGTCGTCCGGTGATCTACCGGAGGTGGCCGGACCGGGAATCGCTCGTACTCGCGGCCATCCGGCACCACTACGATGCGGAACCGATCGATGTCCCGGACACCGGGACGCTGGCAGGCGACCTGCGTGAGCTGCTGCGCATCGCGAGCGAGCGTCGGGTGGAGATGGCGGTCATGCTGAGCGCACAGCTCGCCGGTCTCTTCAGCGAGTCGGGGATGTCGCTCTCGGAGGTGCGAGAGAGGCTGATCGGACAGCGGACCGTGTGGAACAGCGTGATCCTCGCTCGGGCTCAGGAGCGGGGCGAGATCGATCTGGATGTCGTTCCCGAGCGGGTGCAGAGCCTCCCGTTCGACCTCATGCGACACGAACTGCTCATGACGCACACACCTGTGACCGACGAGTTCATCGACAACACCGTCGACGGGATGTTCGTCCCGCTGGTCGAGCACTACATGCGCACACGGAAGAGGTAGCGCCGGCCACGCGCCGTGCACGGTTGCGGCAGACTTGCACGGTGCCCCGATCAGCGACCTTGAATCGGCCGCTGGCGTTGCTCGCCGCGGTCGGACTCTCGATGGAGAACCTCGACGGCACGATCATCCAGACGGCCGCCCCGGCCATGGCGCACGACTTCGGTGTGCGCGCGGTCGACCTCAATATCGCGATGACGGCGTATCTGCTCACGGTCGCCGTGTGCGTTCCGATGAGTGGATGGCTCGCCGACCGGTTCGGGGAGCGCAAGATCTTCACGACCGCGCTCGCGATCTTCACGGTGGCCTCCGCGCTCTGCGCGTTCTCCGGAAACCTTCCAGAACTCACCGCGGGCCGGGTGTTGCAGGGCGTCGGCGGCGCGATGATGGTGCCGGTCGGAAGGCTCGCGGTGCTGCGCGGACTGGACCGCCGCGACCTGCTGGATGCCATGGCCTACCTCACCTGGCCGGGGCTCGTCGCGCCCGTGGTCGCGCCGGCGTTGGGCGGCGTGCTGACCGACACGGTCGGATGGCCGTGGATCTTCCTCATCAACCTCCCGTTCGGGGTCGCCGCGTTCGTCGTCGCGCTGAAGATCGTGCCGAACGCGCCGGCACCCGAGGCGCGTCGGCTGGACTGGGCCGGGTTCGGGTTCGCGGGAGTCGCGCTGGCGGCGCTCGTGCTCGGCATGGAGGAGGTCGGCTCGAGCTCGACGGACTGGGCGTGGGCGGCGGCCTACCTGGTGATCGCCGCCGGGGCGGGCATTGCCGGAGTGACGTGGATGCGTCGTGGCAGGCATCCGCTTCTCGACTTCTCTGCGCTGCGCATCGGTACATTCCGAGTGGGGAATGTAGGCGGCGGCGTGTACCGGCTGATCATCAGCGCTGCGCCGTTCCTGTTCACCCTGTTGTTCCAGGTGGGCTTCGGCTGGAGCGCCGCACAGGCCGGGCTGCTGGTCGGTGCCGTCTTCGTGGGGAACATCGCGATCAAGCCGGCGACGACACCGCTCATCCGTCGGTTCGGGTTCAAGCGGGTCATCGTCGGCAGCAATCTGCTCGGCGCCATCGTGTACGTCGCGTGCGTGTTCATCGATCCGACGACGCCGTTGTGGGGGATCGCGTTCCTGCTGTTCCTGAGCGGTGTGTTCCGCTCGATCGGATTCAGCGGCTACAACTCGCTGCAGTTCGCCGACGTGCCCAGCGACCAGATGAGCTCGGCGAACACCCTGGCCTCGACCATGCAGCAGGTAGCGGTCGGCATCGGCATCGCGGTGGCCGCCCTCATCGTGCGGCTCACGACCGCCGCCGCCTCGGCGCTCGGACCCGCGGATGCCTGGCTCGGCTACCGCTGGGCGCTCGCCGTCGTCGCGCTGCTGCTGGTCTTCCCGATGGTGGAAGCGGCGCTGCTTCCTCGTCGCGCGGGCGAGCACGCCGCTCGTCGCTGACGCGGCTGAGGAGGCGCCAGAATAGTCGGGTGCCCGAACGTATCCTCACGGTGTCCGACGTCGCGTTCGTGCGGCAGGGGCGCGACATCCTCTCCGGGATCTCGCTCGAGGTCGACCGGGGACAGCACTGGGCGTTGATCGGCGCGAACGGCGCGGGCAAGTCGACGCTGCTCAGCCTGCTGGGCGCAGTGCAGCATCCGACGTCGGGAAGCGTCGACGTGCTGGGCCGCCGCCTCGGCCGTGTCGACCTGCGCGAGCTGCGGTCGCTCATCGGGCACGTCAATCCGCGGCACGAGGTGCGCTCGCCGCTGACCGTGCGCGAGGTCGTCGCCACCGGCGCGACCGGCACCCAGGAGCTCATGATGCGGTGGCAGCCGACGGCCGCCGAGCGCATCCGCATCGACCAGCTCATCGAGCTGATGGGCATGACGGCGAGGCGGGATGCCCGCTGGCCCAACCTGTCCCAGGGCGAACGCGGACGCACGCTGATCGCCCGCGCGTTGATGCCCGACCCGCATCTGCTGCTGCTCGACGAGCCGACGACCGGGCTCGACATCGCAGCACGCGAGCACCTGCTCGACCGCGTGGACGAGCTGCGGGCCAGGCATCCGGACCTCGCGAGCGTGCTCGTCACCCACCACCTCGAGGAGCTGCCGGCGTCGACCACGCACGCGATGCTGCTGCGCGATGGGCACGTTCTCGCGCAGGGCGAGGCGGATGCCGTGCTCACCGGATCGCTCGTGAGCGAGGCGCTCGACTACCCGCTCACGATCACGCGCGTCGAGGGGCGCTGGAGTGTGCGCACCGACAAGACGAAGCCTGCCGCATAACCCCTACAGCGACGCGAGCGCGAGCCCGGCCGCTGCCGCGAGCACGGTGAGCACGAGCATCCCGAGGCTGTTGACGACGGATGCCACGCCCTTGCGCTCGATGAGCAGGCGTGCGGTCTCGAAGCTTGCAGTGGAGAACGTGGTGTAGCCGCCGAGGAACCCGGTGCCCAGCACGAGGCGCCAGTAGTCCGGTGTCGCGTGGAAGGCGGCGAGCCCGGTGATGAGCCCGAGCAGCAGCGATCCGCTCACGTTGATGATCAGCGTGCCGGCCGGAACGACCCAGCGCAGCCGAGTGCGCAGCACGCCGTCGAGTACGAAGCGGGCGACGGCGCCCACACCTCCGCTCACCGCGAGGAGCGCGGCCAGTTCCGGTGAATGCACGAGCCACGACGGAGTCACGAGGCGTCCCGCTTGGCGTCGGAGGAGCCGGATGCCCGTGGTCGGCTCGTGTACGTTCCGAGCGCGATCCCGGCGAGCGAAGCGGCCAGCCCGACCACGAGCGTCACGAGCGAGTAGGCGACGGAGAACCACGGGTTCGCCGCGCTCCCGAGCCCGACCGCCTCGACGGCGAGCGAGCTGTAGGTCGTGAAACCGCCCATGAACCCGGTGCCGATGAGGAGCCGCAGCATGCGCCCGCGCCGCGACTCGGCTCCGCGGCGGGCGAGACCGCTGAGCAGCAGGCCGAGCAGGAACGCACCGACCACGTTCACCAGCAGGGTCGAGAGCGGGATCCCGCCGTAGAGCAGCCCGCGGAGGCCGGGAACGGGGATGGCCTGAATCACCAGCGAGAGAAGGTACCGGCTGAGGGTGCCAAGCCCGCCGCCGACGAAGACGACGAGCATCGCCAGCGGATTCAGGTGCAGCGGCCGGGGCTTCCGCGCGTTCGTACCCTCCGGCCCAGTGGTCACGAAGCGTCGGACGACGGAGCGCGTCGAGCCGGGTCGTGGCCCTCGACGGTGTGCGCGACGGGGATGACGATCACCGGCCTTGCCTGGTTGTGGGCGAGGCTGACGGCGATCGATCCGGCGAGGAACTCCTCGAGGCTCGCCCGGAATCCGGGCTTGCGGGTGCCGACCGCGATCGCGCGCGCGTCCCGCTCCTCGGCCAGCCTGGCGAGTTCGATCGCCGGATCGCCCGCGCGGGCGACGAACTCGGGGCTGGCATCCGGAACGAGGGACCGGATGCGGGCGACGAGATCGGGATCGAACGTCTCCTCCTGCGTGTCGGCCACGTCGGGATCCAGTGGCATCGACAGCACGGAGCCGTCCGGCAGCGTGCTGATCGAGTAGCGCAGCGGCTCCACCGTGGCGAACACGATCGTGCTGCCGAGCTGAGCGGCCAGTGCCGCCGCCTCGGTGATGACGACGTCGGGCACATCGGCCACGACGCCGGCGACCAGCGGACGGGAGGATGCCGCGCCGGCGGCCTGCGAACCTGCTGCGTCGGTCATGTTGGCACTATACCGATGGCCTGACCCCGCCCTGAGCGCGCGCCGCCGATGCCGGCCGCTTCGCCGCCTTCGCCACGCGGGCCAGCAGGGCGCGATCGCCGCGCAGTTCGAACCCGAGGTCGGCCGGCACCCAGGCCAGCGCGGAGACCAGGTGAGCGACGGACTCGCCCGACAGCGGCCACACGCAACGGTCCGCGCCCTCGTCGACGAGACCGGCACCCCACCCGCCGAGCCGGGCGCGGACATCCTCGATTCCGGCGTGCAGCACGACGTCGAGGTGCAGCGGAGCGAGTGCAATACGGATGCCTGTGCGCACGTACCCGGCGGCATCCCCACCAGGGATCGGACGCGGTTCGAACCGCACCCGAGTGCTGAAGACGTTCTCGATACGGTCGAGGCGGAACGTGCGCCAGTCGTCGCGGTCGCGGTCCCATGCGAGCAGGAACCAGCTGCGGCCGTGCGAGACGACGGCGTGCGGCTCGACGCTGCGGTTGGACTCAGAGCCGTCGCCCGCACGGTAGGCGAATCGGATGCGCTCGGTGTCGCGGCAGGCCAGCGCGAGAGTGCCGATCAGGTCGGCGGAGACAGGAACGCCTCCCGACGGCGACGTGCGCAGGGCAGCGGCGAGGGCATCCGTTCTGGTGCGCAGAGCGGGCGGCAGCAGCTGCTCGAACTTGGCCAGCGCACTCAGCGTGGTGTGCTCGCCGTCCACCAGTCCCTGCGCCACGGCCGAGCGCAGGCCGACCGCGATGGTCACCGCCTCGTCCTCGGTGAGCAGCAGCGGCGGGAGGTGCGAGCCCGCCTCCAGGCGGTATCCGCCGGCCGCTCCGCGCACCGCGTCGACGCGATAGCCCAGGTCGCGCAGTCGCTCGACGTCGCGGCGCAGCGTTCGCTCGGTCACACCGAGCCGGTCTGCGAGCTCGGGCCCCGGCCACTGCCGGTGGGTCTGGAGCAGGGAGAGCAGTTCGAGCACCCGGGATGCGGTGGCGGCCATGCCCTCATTCTTCTCGCATTCAGGACAGGAACTGACCGGATTGGTGGATAGTGTTGCAGCCATCCAAAGGTTGCAGTCATCCAAAAGAAGGGAACCGACCATGGACTGGAAGATCGAGCTCGTCTTCGTGCCCGTCTCCGACGTCGACCGCGCCAAGCACTTCTACGGCGACCAGCTCGGCTGGAACGTCGACTACGACCACACGGTCAGCGACGAGATCCGCTTCGTGCAGATCACGCCGCAGGGCTCGGCGTGCTCCATCGCGTTCGGCAAGGGGCTCATCGACATGCCGGTGGGCAGCCAGCGCAGCGTGCAGATCGTGATCGCGGATGCGGATGCCGCACGCGAGCACCTGGTGAAGAACGGTGTCGACGCGAGCGAGGTCGACGAGCAGGCCTGGGGCCGCTTCGTCACATTCAGCGACCCGGATGGCAACCGCTGGACGCTGCAGCAGCTGCCGAAGCGCGACTGATCAGCCGACGGGTGCTGCTCAGCGACGCACCTCGATGAGCAGCACCCAGGCATCCACGAGCGATGCCACGACGACCATCACGACGCCGGCGACCAACCACCACAGTCCGGCATCGACGCCGACGAGCAGCAGGATGCCTCCGACGAGGAAGGGCAGGTGCTGCCCGGCAGCGAGCGCGAGGATCGCGATGCGCGGCCCGGCCGTCAGTCCCGCCTCCCCCGCCACCCACTGCGCCCGGATCGCGGAGATCTGGATCGCCGAGGCGATCAGACCGAGCACGATGGTCGCGATGCCCAGCCCGAGCAGCGTCTGGGGCGCGGGGAGCATGAGGAGCGAGACGGCGATCGCGAGCACCAGCGAGGCGATCGTCGCCCGCGCTCCGTGCACGGCCGACTTCGACGCGATGATCTCGGAAACGTTGACCGAGATGGCCACGATGAGCAGGCCGGCCAGGGCGGCGGTGGCCCCCGCGGCGGCGACGCCGAAGTCGGTCCATCCTTCAGGCAGCGCAGTCATCCGAACAGGGTATCGGCGGGCGGATGCTCCGGCGCAGGTCTCTGGGGGTCTGCCGCAAGCCCCTGACCGGCGGGGAGCCCGGTGGTAGCTTGCCCTACGTGTCCCGTATCGTGGCGGCAGCGCCTGCCGCTCCCGCCCACCGCTACTCTCAGGCGGAGATCACACGGGCGCTCGAGCCTCTCCTGACGCACGATCCGCTGCGCGCAGCTCTGCTCCGTCGCATCCACGCCTCCGCGGGAGTGCAGACGCGCAACCTCGTCATGGAGCTGGACCGATACGCGACCCTCGACTCGTTCCACGAGGCGAACGACCTCTTCATCGCGGCGGGCACAGACCTGGCGGAGCGGGCGACGACGGATGCGCTCGCCGCAGCGGGCATCCGCGCGGACGAGGTCGACTTCGTGTTGTTCACGTCGGTGACGGGAGTCGCGGCGCCGTCCATCGACGCGCAGCTCGCCGTCCGGGTGGGCATGCGCCCCGACGTGAAGCGGCTGCCCTCGTTCGGGCTCGGCTGCGTCGCCGGTGCCGCTGGACTCGCGCGAGTGCACGACTACCTGGTGGGGCATCCGCACGACGTCGCCGTGCTCGTCTCGGTCGAGCTGTGCTCGCTCACAGTGCAACGCGGTGACGACTCGATGGCGAACATCGTGGCCAGCGGACTGTTCGGCGACGGGGCCGCGGCCGTGGTCGTGGTGGGGGATGCGTTGGCGCGCGACCGCGGGCTCAACGGTCCCGACGTGGTCGGCACGCGCAGCAGCCTGTATCCGCAGACCGAAGACGTGATCGGGTGGGACATCGGAGGCACGGGCTTCCGCATCGTGCTCAGCGCCGGCGTGCCCGAGGTGATCGGCCGGCACTTCGCGGGTGACGTGCACGCGCTGCTCGGCGAGCACGGACTGACGGTGGCGGACGTGACGACGTGGCTCGCGCATCCGGGCGGCCCCAAGGTGCTCGAGGCGTTCGCGCAGGCGCTCGGGCTCACGGATGCCGCGCTCGAGCCGAGCTGGCGTGCGCTCGCCGCCGCGGGCAACCAGTCGTCCGCCGCCGTGCTGGGCATCCTCGCCGAATCGCTGCGGAGCCCCGTTCCGGATGAGACCGGGTTGTTGTTCGCGCTCGGTCCAGGCGTGACGGCGGAGCTCGTACTGCTGCACTGGGCGGCCGACGGCGCCCCTGAGGCCGCATCCACCGGGATCGCCGCGTGACCTGGTATGCAGCGCTCGTGCTCCTGGTGGGATTGGAGCGGCTCGCTGAGCTCGTGGTGTCCGCCGGCAACGCGCGCTGGTCGCTCGCGCATGGCGGGCGCGAGTACGCACGCGGGCAGCTGCCGCCGATGATCGCCCTGCATGTCGCGCTGCTGATCGGATGCCTGCTCGAGGCGTGGCTAGCCGGTGCGTTCCTGCCCTGGCTGGGCTACCCGATGCTGGCGTTGCTCATCGTCGCGAACGCGCTGCGCTGGTGGTGCATCGGCACGCTCGGTCGGCAGTGGAGCGTGCGCGTCATCGTGATCCCGGGCGCCGGAGCCGTTCGAGGCGGTCCCTATCGGTGGCTGCGGCATCCGAACTATTTGGCCGTCGCGCTCGACGGCATCGCGCTGCCGCTCGTCTACGCCGGCTGGATCACCGCGGTCGCGTTCACGATCCTCAACGCGGTGCTGCTCTGGGGCTTTCGCATTCCGGCCGAGGAGCGCGCGCTCGCGCAGCTGCACGCGCACGCCGTGCCGGACGGCGCCTGACGTGCGTCACGACGCGTCGTTCGCGCGCAGGAGTGCGCTCCGATGACGCCCGAGGTGCAGATCGCGATCGTCGGCGGTGGCCCGGTTGGGCTCGTCGCCACTCTGTTCGCCGCCGATGCTGGGCTCGAGCCGGTCGTGATCGAGCCGCGTGAGACGCCGATCGACAAGGCGTGCGGTGAGGGGCTGATGCCGGGCGCGTGGCGCCTGCTTCGTGACCTCGAGCTGGAACCGCCTGGCGCGGAGTTGCGCGGCGTCGCGTACCTCCAGGGGAGCGCTCGCGCTGAACATCGCTTCCGGAACGGGACCGGCCGGGGCGTCGCACGCCCCACGCTGCACGCGGCCATCGCTGCGCGCGCCGCCGAGCGGGGCATCCGGGTGATCCGGGCACGAGTGGATGCCGTCACCCCGCACGACACGCACGTCACCATCTCCGGCCCCGACGTCGGCCCCCTCACGGCCGGTCACGTGATCGCTGCGGACGGGCTGCACTCCCGCGTGCGCGAACTGGTCGGGTTGGGGGCGCGGCCGCAGCGGTCATCCGCTCGACGATTCGGGCTGCGCAGGCACTACGCGATCGCGCCGTGGAGTGACCTCATCGAGGTGCGCTGGACACCGCACGGCGAGTTCTACGTGACACCGCTCGGTCCTGAGCTGGTCGGCGTCGCGCTCCTCGGACGGCGTGGCGCCGACTTCGGTGCGGCGCTCGCCGACGAGCCGGAACTCGCGGCGCGACTGCAGGCGGATGCCCGCGGTGAGTCGCCCGCCCAGCTCGGCCAGGTGCGCGGCGCGGGGCCGCTGCTGCAGCGCACGCGTGCTCGCACGGCGGGCCGCGTCCTGCTGGTCGGGGATGCCTCCGGCTACGTCGATGCGCTCACCGGAGAGGGTTTGCGTCTCGGCATGGCCGAGGCGAAGGCGGCGGTGGCGGCGATCGCCGCGGACGATCCGGCGCGTTACGAGCGGGACTGGCGCGCGATCACCAGAGACTTCCGGGTGCTCACCAGCGGCCTGGTCGTCGCGGCACGGTCACCGCTGCGGCCCGCCATCGTGCCGGCGGCCGTGCACCTGCCGCGCCTGTACGGCGGCATCGTCGAGCGCTTGGCGCGCTGAGCTATCGAAGCAGCAGCTCGCGCAGCTGATCGGCGGAGTGCACGACGGCCATCGCCCCGATGGCCTCGACCGGGGAGCCGTAGCCCCACTCGACGATGACCGAGGGGATGTCGTTGGCCTCCGCCCCGAGCACGTCGTGCCCGCGGTCGCCTACCATCACGAGGTTGCTCGTGTCGTGGCCATGGGCCTCGAGCTGCTCGCGGACCCAGCGGATGACATCCGCCTTCGTGCTGTTATGCGAGGTATCGGGGGAGCCGCCCACCACGTCGAAGTACTCCAGCAGTCCGAAGTGCTCGAGGATGCGCGTGGCGCGGCCGACCGGCTTGCTCGTCGCGAGGGCGATCGGGATGCCGGCGTCACGGAGCCCTCGTAGCAGACCGAGCATGCCGGGGAAGACGGCGTTGCCGTGCAGGTCGGTGAAGTCGGCGCGGGCGCGATAGGCGGCGGTGGCGGCGACGGCCTCGCTCTCGTCGAGACCGAGGGCGCGCATCGTCTCGTGCAGCGGCGGACCGACGTGCACGGTGAGGGAGTCGGGGTCGGCGACCGGATGGCCGATCTCCTCGAGGGCGCCAGCTAGGGACTGGGTGATGCCGGGGGCGGAGTCGGTCAGGGTGCCGTCGAGGTCGAACAGCACGGCAGACCACGTTCTCGTGATCTCGGGGGTGTGTTCGCTCATGATCGAAGTCGGGGTACTCATGGCCCGGCCATGCTACGACCTTTTGTCGAGTGCTGCTTGTACACCCCGGGCGCCTGCCTCGGTCCGTCGACAGGACACCCGCCCGAAAACAGGCCAAATAGTCATGTACTCGGCGTGAGAGCGCGATCTGTCATGTCGACGGCCGTGACAGCAGGTGAATCACGTGACCGGATTAATAGATCACGGTTTTGGTATCGCCGAGGCAATGCAATTGCGTATGGTTATCGCATGGCGAAGAAAACCACCGTGGTCCTTGTCGACGATATCGATGGAGTGGAAATCGAAGACGGAAAAGGCGAGACCGTCTTTTTCGCTCTCGACGGCGTCTCCTATGAGATCGACCTCAGCGATGCCAATGCGCGCAAGCTTCGCGACGCATTCCGGCCTTTCCAAGATGCGGGCCGCCGGTCCTTCCGCGGCACTCGCTCGGCATCCACTTCCGGTCGTTCTTCCCGCAACACCAAGGAAGACCTCGGCGCCGCGCGCGAATGGCTGCGGGCGCACGGGCACAAGGTCTCCGACCGCGGCCGCATTCCCGCCACGCTGCTCGAGGAATACCGCGCGAATTCCTGAATCGCGCAATTCCCCAAGAAACGTCCGACTCACTCAGCCGACTCAGAACAGTCGGCTGAGTGAGTCGTCGATACCGCGCATCTCGTCGTAGTCGAGAACGACGCAACGGATGCCGCGGTCTTCGGCGAGCGTGCGCGCCTGCGGTTTGATCTCCTGCGCGGCGAATACACCGGAAACTGGTGCGAGAAGCGGATCCCGGTTCATCAACTCGAGATAGCGCGTGAGCTGTTCGACACCGTCGATGTCTCCGCGGCGCTTCAATTCGACGGCGACCGATCGTCCGTCGGCGTCGCGGGCGAGGATGTCGACCGGTCCGATCGCCGTCATGTACTCGCGGCGAACGAGCGTGTGCCCGTCACCGAGCCGGTGGATCTGCTCGGCCAGCAGCTTCTGCAGGTGCGCCTCGACGCCATCCTTCTGCAGTCCGGGATCGATCCCGAGCTCGTGAGCGGAATCGTGCAGCACCTCGTGCACGCTCACGATGAGACGGTCGGAGGTCTTGGAGTGCGTGACGGTCCAGATCTCGGTGGCACCGGCATCCGCTTGGCTCTCGTCGGGCTCGGAGACGCTGAGCGTGCAGGGCGGGCTCATCCAGTTGAGCGGCTTGTACGAGCCGCCGTCGGAGTGCACGAGCACGCTGCCGTCGGCCTTGAGCACGAGCAACCGCGTCGCCAGCGGAAGGTGTGCGCTGAGGCGCCCCGCGTAGTCCACCGAGCACCGAGCAACAACCAAACGCACCAGTCGAGGCTAAGGCATCGAAGGCTCTCGATGCCTTAGCGCGGGCGCGCACACGAACGCGGCGACGAGCAGCACGAGCACGACGTAGAGGGCGTTCAGGATGCCGAACTGCTGGCCGAGGAACCCGATCACCGGCGGGCCGGCGAGGAATGCGAGGTAGCCGATCATCGCGACCGCGGAGACCCGAGCCGTGGCGTTCTGCTCGTCGTCCGCGGCGGCGGACATCCCCAGCGGGAAGCCGAGCGACGCTCCCAGTCCCCACAACACGACGCCGATGACGTACGCCCACGGCACGGGCACGAGGATGAAGAGCAGCAGGCCGGCCACGCCGAGCCCTGCCGTGAGTCGGATCGCCCACACGCGTCCGATCCGGTCGACGACCGGGCCGCCGGCGACGCGTCCGACGGTCATCGCCGCGACGAACACGTCGAGCACGAGCGCTCCACCCGCGTTGCTCAGGCCGTGGCCGTCCACGGAGGCCAGCGCGATCCAGTCGTTCGCCGAACCCTCAGTGAACGCCATGCCCAGCATGACGACGCCGATCAGCACGAGCCGCCAGTCCGCCCACACCGTGAGCTGCGACGTGACGGTCTCGCGGAAGGTGCGCCGGCGCGGTGCCATGGCGATCGCCGGATCGTCGAAGGAATCGAGGGATGCCTGCGCCGCGGCATCCCGATCGACGACATCCTGCGTGTTCGGGATGTAGCGAACGGCGATCGCACCGGCCGCGATGCAGACGACGGCCATCACGGCGAAGTGCCAGAACACCGAGATGCCGAGCGCCGCGCATCCTGCGCCGATTCCCGCTCCCGCAACGGTGCCGATGCTGAAGCAAGCGTGCATGAACGGCATGATCGTTCGGCCGATGCGCTTCTCGACGGCGGCGGCGGAGACGTTCATCATCACGTCGACCGCGCCGTTCCCGAGGCCGAGCAGCGCGAGTCCGAGCACCACGACCGGGAACGAGTTGAACACCGCTGCGCCCAGACCGACGATCGCGAGTCCGATCGAGGCAGCGACGACGACGATCGCGATGCCTCGTTTCGTGCCGACCCGCGCCTGCAGCGGCGGGGCGACGACGAGACCGACGATCGCTCCGATCGAGACGCCGAGCAGGATCAGGCCGACGACATCCGTCGGCAGGTGCAGCGAGTCGCGCACCCCTGGCACGCGCGACACCCAGCTGGAGAGGAACAGCCCGCTGACGATGAAGATGACGAAGAGGGCGTTGCGCCAGGCGCGGAGCTCAGGGGCGACGCGGGTGCGGGAGCTGGTGATGTCGGTGCGTGTTGCCATGGGATTCGATCTGAGTGGCGCCGACGAGGGCTGCGCGGCGAAGACGGTGGTGAAGACGACGGAGAAAGTCGAGGCGAAGGTGAGTCGAATCGATTCGAGTCGGTCTTTCGCCTAAGCTAGCGAATCGGATGCCGACCCGTCAAGGAGGCGACATCCACACGGTCCGCGAGTGGCCCGGCGTGGGCCAGGCGTATCGTGCCGCCATCCTCCGGAGAAGGGAGCCGGATGCCCGACCACGGTTCCGCAGAGCCCACGCGCGGCACACCGGGGCCCCGGCACGACGCTCCGCGGCCCACCCTCGCCGACGTCGCGGCGAAGGCCGGCGTCTCCGCCTCCACCGCCTCGCTGGCGTTCAGCGGATCGGGGCCGGTCGCGGATGCCACGAGGGAACGCGTGCTCGCCGCCGCGCGAGAGCTGCACTACGCGGGCCCCGACCCGCGGGCGAGGTCGCTGCGCCGCGGACGATCCGGCATCATCGGCGTGGTCATCGAGGAGCGGGTACGCGAGGCGTTCCGGGATCCGATCCAGATCGCGCAGTTCGACGGCATCGCCGAGGAGATCGGGCACATCGACGCCGCCCTGCTCATCCTGGCCGCCGCCGGCCCCGCTCAGCAGCTCGCCGGCGTGAAATCCATGCCGGCGCAGCCCGCGCATCCGGTCACCGTCGAAGACGCGCCGATCGACGCCGCCGTACTGATGGGGTGCACGCCCCGCCTCGCCGACAGCATCTCCGCACTGCGCAACCGGGGGCTCCCGGTCGTGGCGATCGAGGGGTTCCCGGCGGAGGGCATCCTCGTCATCGAGCAGGACAACCGCGACGCCACCGAGCGCGGTGCCCGCCACCTGCAGCAGCTCGGTCACGAACGCGTCGCCATCATCACGCTGCCGCTGGATGTCACGCACCACCGCGGTCGGGTGACCGACGAGCTGCTCGCGATCAGCTCATCCGCCACCGCGTTGCAGAGGCTCGAGGGTGCGCGGCTCGTCTTCCCAGATGCCGTCGCGTACGCCGCGGCAGGCAGCTACGTCGACGAGGGGCGGCGGGCAGCTCGCGAGCTGCTGTCGGTTCCGGAGGATGAGCGGCCAACGGCCGTCATCGCGCAGAGCGACCTGCTCGCGGTCGGGGTCATCCGTGCGGCGGAGGAGCTCGGCATCTCCGTGCCAGACCAGCTGAGCGTGATCGGATTCGACGGCGTACGCGTCGACGGGCTGTGGCCGTACGAGCTGACCACGCTGGAGCAGCCCGCGTACGAGAAGGGCCGTGCCGCCGGCCGAGCCATCGTGCGGATGCTCGAGGGCGAGCAGGCGGAGCCGGTCGCGTTCACCTCCGTGCTCCGCGTCGGCAACACGACGTCGCGCGTGCCCTAGCCCCCCACCACCATCCAGCGGTCGCGGTGCGCGCAGACCGAGCGTCACCGCGCGTGCGCCCAGGTAGCCCAGCGCGAACGCGAGGGTGAGCCACGACAACGAGGCCGTGTCGCTGCCGCCGAGGGCGACGGCCGCCCAGGCGAGCGGAACGAAGACCGCGAGGTTGACCAGGCGGGTGACCGCGAGGTAGCGGGCATCCCCGCACCGATCAGTACGCCGTCGAGCACGAAGACGTAGCCGCCGAGCGGCGTGGTCGCACCGAGGATCGCCAGCGGAACCGGCAGCATCCGCAGCACAGCCGGGTCGCTGGTACTTCAGGAGCAGAGGATGCTGGTGTGCGATATGCGCCCGAAGTGCCGCTGCTCCTGAAGTGCGTACGGAGGGCTGACGTGCGTACGTGGGGCCGAAGTGCGTGCGTGGTGGGGTTGAAGTGCGTACGTGGTGGGGTCGCGGCGACGGTCGACGGACGGTCGCTCCTAGCCGCAACGCCGTGGGTGTATGGATTCCGTTAGGAAGTTTCACAAATTTGTGAAACGAGCGTAGCGTCACGCTCATGACCTCAGTGATAGAGACTCGCGGGCTGCAGAAGCGGTTCGGCCGAGTCCAGGCTCTCGACGGGCTCGACCTCACGGTGGACGAAGGGGAGGTGCACGGATTCCTCGGGCCGAACGGCGCGGGCAAGACCACCACGATCCGCGTGCTCCTCGGGTTGATCCACGCGTCGGGCGGTTCTGTCCAGGTTTTCGGCGAAGACCCGTGGGGGAAGGCGGCCCGGCTGCACGAGCGCATCGCGTACGTGCCCGGCGACGTGGCCCTGTGGCCCAACCTGAGCGGTGGCGAGATCATCGACCTCATCGCCCGGCTGCGCGGCACCAACACGAAGTCCGCCGACTACATCGCGCGGCGGGACCGGCTGGTCGAGGCGTTCCAGCTCGACCCGCGCAAGAAGTCCCGCACGTACTCGAAGGGCAACCGGCAGAAGGTGGCACTTGTCGCCGCGTTCGCGACCCCTGCGCAGCTCTACATCCTCGACGAACCCACCAGCGGCCTCGACCCTGTGATGGAGGCGGTGTTCTCCGAGCAGGTCTCGCGCATCGCGAAGGATGACGGTGCGAGCATCCTGCTCTCCAGCCACATCCTCTCCGAGGTGGAGGCGCTCTGCGACGGAGTGACCATCATCCGCGCGGGCAAGGCGGTCGAGTCCGGCACCCTCGCCGACATGCGCCACCTCACGCGCACCGAGATCTCGTTCGCCGCAGACGGCATCGACCCCGCGGCGGTCGAATCGATCCCCGGCGCGCACGATGTCACCGTCTCGTCAGGGCGCATCCACTTCACGGCGGACAGCGCGACGGTCGCCTCGGCGCTTCCGCGTCTCGGTCAGCTCGACGTGCAGTCGCTGACCGTCACGCCGCCGTCGCTGGAGGAGCTGTTCCTGCGGCACTACGGCGACGAGATCACCGCCGCCGACACGTCGTTGGAGGCCGTGCGATGAACGCGCTCGGAACCCTCGTGCGTTTCCGCCTCAGACGGGACCGCGTGGTCGGCACGGTGTGGGTCGTGGTCGTCGCGCTCAGCATCCTGTTCGTCGTGGCGGCGCTCGCATCCACGTATGGCACGCGGGAGCTGCGCATCGGCGTCATCGAGGTGCTCACCACGAACCCCACGCTGCTCGCGGTACGTGGAGCACCGGACGGATCGTCCGCCGGCTCGTTCTTCATGACCGAGATCGGCGCGTTCATGATGCTGCTCGTGGCCTTCATGAACACGTTCACGGCCGTCCGCCACACCCGCGCCGACGAGGAGCAGGGCCGCAGCGACCTGATCGTCGCGACCCGCGCCGGACGCGTCTCGAGCACCTGGGCGACCATCGTGCACGCGATCGTGCTCAACGTCGTGATGGGCCTGCTCTCCGCTCTGGTCGCCACCCTCTCGGGCTTCGACGGCTACGGATCGCTCATCCTCGGCTGGGCGCTTGCCAGCACCGGCATCGCGTTCTTCGGCATCGGGCTTCTCTCCGCGCAGATCTTCTCCACCTCGCGCGCGGCCAACGGCTGGGCGATCGCAGCGATCGCGGTGTTCTGGGTGATGAACGCGGCGGCGGATGCGAACGGCACGGCATCCGCAGACCACCTGCACGTCACTCCTTCCTCGGCCGTCTGGTTCACCCCGGTCGGCTGGGGACTGCGCATCCGTCCGTACACGCAGAACTACTGGTGGATCGGACTGCTCAGCGTCGGGCTGGCCGCGGTGCTCGTCGCGGTCTCGTTCTGGCTGCAGTCCATCCGCGACACCTCGTCGGGACTGGTCGCGCCGCGGAAGGGCCGCGCGTGGGCGTCGGCCGCGCTCCGCGGTCCGCTCGGGCTGGCCTGGCGGCTGCAGCGCGGCTCCATCATCGGTTGGGGGATCGCGGCCGTGGTCGGCGGTCTGCTCATCGCGGGACTCGGCAAGACACTGAACGACGCGGTCGCGTCCAACCCCGAGATCGAGACGTCTCTGAAGAAGGTCGGCAGCGGATCCGGGTCGGTGCTCGAGGTGTTCCTCGGCGTGATGGCCGCGTTGATCGGACTGCTGGTCGCGGGCGCCGCCGTGCAGACCGTCATCCGGCTGCGCCAGGAGGAGGCCGCGACCAACGCGGAGACCGTTCTCGCCACACCCGTGAGCCGGTTGCGCTGGTACCTGTCGTTCGTGATCGTCGCGGTGGTGGCATCCGCGGTCATCCTCGTGCTGGCCGGTGCCGTGATGGGTGGCGCGCTCTCGGGACTGGACAAGCGGCTGGCCGGCGAGGCGATCGTCCTCGCACTCGCGCAGCTTCCCGCGGTCGGCGTGTACCTGGCTGTGACGGCGTTCGTCTTCGGCGTCTTCCCGCGGGCCACGACCGCCGTCGGCTGGGCCGCGTTCGGCATCGGCGTCGTGCTCGGCGAGTTCGGGGCGCTGCTCGGGATGCCCGACTGGGTGCGCCAGATCGCGCCGACCGACCACACGCCGACCGTTCCGCTCGACAGCGCGGACTGGGGCGGCACCTGGATCATGGCGGCCATCACGATCGTGCTCGTCGCGGCAGGCGCCTGGGTGTTCACCCGACGCGGCATCGTGTCGACGAACTGAGCAGAACGGGCACAATCGAGGGGGAGGTGCTTGTGGCACGTGACGAGGCGAGGCTGAGCGACTACGCGGAACGCGCGGCCGCTCTGCTCACCGCGGCCGGCTTTCCGCGGATGGCCAGCAGGGTGCTCTTCGCGCTGACCGTCTCGGAGACGGGCCTCACGGCGGCGGAGCTCGCCGAGCGCCTCTCCGCGAGCGCTGCAGCGATCTCCGGTGCCGTGCGCTACCTGCAGGGCTTCGGGATGGTGCGTCGCGTCTCTCAGCCGGGCAGCCGACGCGACGTTTACGAGCTGCCCGACAATCCCTGGTACTCGGCCGGCCTGTCCGAGGACAGGTTCTACGGCGCGATGTACAGCCTCGCCGAGGGCATCCCCGAGGCGGCGGGTGGACGGGACACCGTGGCGGGAGCGCGCATCGCGGAGATGTCCGACTTTCTGAAGTACTTCAGGAAGCGCCTGCCCGAACTGCTCGACGAGTGGGTCCAGTCCCGGCGGTAGCAGTCGTCGCCGTTCGGCCACGCCCTACCGCCTCGCCTAGTCTTGATGACATGACTGACGCGGCGCAGAAGCCGGCAGAGACGCCGGACGAGGGGGCATCCGTGCTCGCCTCCGGCATCCTGACCGACGAGCTGGATGCTGGCATCCGGCCCCAGGACGACCTGTTCCGGCACGTGAACGGCAAGTGGACGACACGCACCGACATTCCGTCCGACAAGGCCAGGTGGGGCTCGTTCATGATCCTCGCCGAGGAGTCGGAGAAGGCCGTTCGCGAGATCATCGACGAGGCGCAGCACGCCGAAGAGGGCACGGAGGCGCGCAAGTTCGGCGACCTGTTCGCCAGCTTCATGGACACCGAGCGCATCGAGAAGCTCGGCGTCGCGCCCGTGGAGTCGCGTCTGGCACTGGCCGGAAACATCCGTTCCATCCCCGGTCTCCTTCAGGCGGTGGGGCGGCTGGAGAAGAGCGGGCTGAGCGGCTTCTACCAGCTGTTCGTCGACAACGACCCGGGCGATCCGGAGCGCTACCTCGTGTTCGTCGAGCAGGGCGGCATCTCGCTGCCCGACGAGAGCTACTACCGCGAGCCGAAGTTCGCGTCGGTGCGCGCCGCATTCCTCGCGCACGTGCAGCGCATGTTCGAGCTGGCAGGCGTGCCGGAGGCGCCGCGCCGGGCGCAGAACGTGTTCGACCTCGAGACCGACATCGCCAAGGCGCACTGGGACAACGTCGCCAGCCGCGACAGCGAGAAGACCTACAACCTCTACAACTGGAAGGATGCCGCCTCACTGGCCAGCGGCGTCGACCTGAGCGTCTGGCTGAAGGCGCTCGGTGCCCCGGACGGCGCCTTCGACGAGGTGGTGCTGCGGCAGCCGAGCTTCACCGCCGGGCTCGGATCGTTGCTGCGCGAGCAGCGGCTGTCCCAGTGGCGGGACTGGCTGCGCTGGCGGGTGCTGCACGACGCGGCGCCCTACCTGAGCGGCGACTTCGTGGCCGCGAACTTCGACTTCTACGGCCGCACCCTCACCGGGACGCCGAAGATCCGCGAGCGGTGGAAGCGCGGCGTCTCCCTCGTGGAGGGCGCGATGGGCGAGGCGGTCGGCCGCGTCTACGTCGAGAGACACTTCCCGCCGGAGTCGAAGCGGCGCATGGACATCCTCGTCGGCAATCTCGTCGAGGCCTACCGGCGGTCGATCCGCACCCTGGACTGGATGGGCGAGAAGACCCGGAATCGGGCGCTCGACAAGCTGTCCAAGTTCACGCCCAAGATCGGGTACCCGGCCAAGTGGCGGGACTACTCCAGCCTGCTGATCGACCCCACCGACCTGATGGGCAACGTGCGCCGGGCTGCCGAGTTCGAGTTCCGGCGCGAGCTCGACAAGATCGGCAAGCCGATCGACCGCGACGAGTGGTTCATGACGCCGCAGACGATCAACGCGTACTACAACCCCGGCTTCAACGAGATCGTGTTCCCGGCCGCGATGCTGCAGTACCCGTTCTTCGATCCGAACAGGGATGATGCGGCCAACTACGGTGCGATCGGAGCCGTGATCGGCCACGAGATCGGTCACGGCTTCGACGACCAGGGCTCCAAGTTCGACGGCAACGGCAAGCTCGCCGACTGGTGGACGACCGACGACCGGCGCGCGTTCGAGAAGCGCACGCGCGCGTTGATCGCGCAGTACAACGCGCTCGCCCCTGCGCAGGTGCCTCAGTACCACGTGAACGGTGCGCTCACGATCGGCGAGAACATCGGCGACCTGGGCGGGCTCGGCATCGCCTGGAAGGCATACCTGCTGTCGCTGAACGGTGCGGAGCCGCCGGTGATCGACGGGCTGACCGGTGCGGAGCGGTTCTTCCTCTCCTGGGCGCAGGCGTGGCAGCAGAAGGGCCGCGACGAGGAGATCATCCGCCTGCTGGCGATCGATCCGCACTCGCCGAACGAGTTCCGCTGCAACCAGATCGTTCGCAACATCGACGCGTTCTACGACGCGTTCGACGTGCAGCCGACGGATGCCCTGTGGCTCGCCCCTGAGGACCGGGTGCGTATCTGGTGACCGACGGCCCAGGTGCCCGCGGCGTGGTTGGATGTAAGCACGCCCTGATGCCGCGACGGGGGACGCGGCATCCATCCCAGTAGCACGAAGCTTCGAGGACCGAACAAGACCGTGAGCGCCCCCGTCCAAGGCTCAGAACGCCGATCCAGGCATGCGGGCGGGCGACGCGGAAAACACCGCGGGCGCGAGCCCGGCGACAGCTTCGCCAAGGGCTTCGCGGCGCTCGGGGAGCTCGCGCTCGCCGGCGTGCAGGTGTCCGCAAGGGCGATCGACCTCACGACCGGCGCCGTGCTGTTCTCGGTGGACGACCACGTCGTCATGCCGACCGCGTCGATCGGCAAGGTGCTGCTTCTCATCGAGGTGGCGGCGCGGCTGGAGGCTCGCGACACGAGCGCGCTCAGCCTCGTCGACCGGCTGCAGACGGATGCCGTCGGCGATGCGGGCATCTGGCAGCACCTGGTCGCCCCTTCGCTTCCGCTCGCCGACCTCGCCGCGCTCGTCGGTGCGGCCAGCGACAACCTCGCCACGAATGTTCTGCTGCGCCGGGTGGGACTCGAGTCGGTGAGCGCGCGCACCGAGCAGCTCGGCCTGCGTCAGACCGCCATGCTCGACCTCGTGCGCGATCATCGGGGTCCGGATGACGCCCCTCAGCTCTCGGTGGGAAGCGCCAAGGAGCTCACGTGGCTGTTCGCGTCCCTCGCAAGGGGCGAGGTGGTGGATGCCGGCACCAGCAAACGCGTCGTCGGCTGGCTCTCGCTCAATCACGACCTCTCGATGGTGGCGAGCGCGTTCGGGCTCGATCCGCTGGCGCACCGCGGCCCGGACCACGGGCTGCTGCTGATGAACAAGACGGGCAGCGACACCGGTGTGCGCAGCGAGGTCGGCGTGCTGCGCGGTCCGCGAGCGGGCGTGGCGTACGTGGTGTCGACATCCTTCGACGACACAGAGCTCTCTGCGCGGCTGGGTGTGCTGGACGGGATGCGCGCGGTCGGTCGCGACCTGCTCGAATACGTTCACTGACGACTGAGCCGAGAGCCGAGCGAGCTTGCTCGCTTGGCCGAGGTGATGGAGTCAGTCGGAGCGCGAAGCGCGAACATTAGGTATCCGCGCTACCCCGTCATGTGTTCACTTTGTAAAGATTTGGCACAACACTGGCCCAATGCGTTGCGGCGGATCTGAAGACTCGTCTACGGTTCAGGACATTGCAACCGTGCAAAGGGGCCGCACATGCCCCGGCACAGGACCTGAAAGGCAACCTCCATGGCAACCAAGAGGATCATTGGAGCGCTGGCCGCGGCAGCGGCGGTCGCACTCCTGACCGCCGGCTGTGTGAACCAGTCGTCGACCGGGGGATCCACCTCGAGCACCAGCAAAGTCAACCTGCCGATCCAGACGTCGATCGACGTCTCGAAGAACGCCGTCCTTCCCGCGGGCGATGGCAAGGCGAAGTGCGACAGCAACCTGACGCTCGGCTACATCGGCGCGGAGACCGGCCCGAACGCGCAGCTGGGCATCAACATCTTCAACGGTGTTCAGCTGGCGATCGACCAGCACAACAAGGCGAACCCGGGCTGCCAGGTGCAGTTCAAGAAGTTCGACACCGAGGGTGACCCCGGCAAGGCTCCCGGTGTCGTGACCCAGGCCGTGAACGAGTCGGACATCATCGGTGTCGTCGGCCTCCCGTTCTCCGGCGAGTCGAAGGCGACCGGCGGAATCTTCGAGCAGGCCGGTCTCGTGCACATCACCCCGTCCGCCACGAACCCGACGCTGACGCAGAACGGCTGGAAGACGTTCTTCCGCGCGCTGGGCAACGACAACGTGCAGGGACCCGCAGCGGCGACGTTCGCGACCGACAAGCTGAAGGCCAAGAAGGTCTACGTCGTGCAGGATGACTCCGACTACGGTATCGGGCTCTCCACGGCCATTCAGAAGGCGCTCGGCTCCGCCGTCGCGGGAACCGACAAGGTGACCACGGGCCAGAAGGACTTCTCGGCCACGGTCAGCAAGATCATCAACGCGAAGCCCGACGCGGTGTTCTACTCCGGCTACTACGCCGAGGGCGCGCCGTTCGACCAGCAGCTGGTGAACAAGGGCTACAAGGGCGTCTTCATCGGCCCCGACGGTGTGAAGGACGACCAGTTCATCAAGCTCGCCGGCAACGCGTCCGAGAACGCCTACTTCACCTGCCCCTGCATCCCCGGTGAGCTCATCAAGACCTTCTCGGATGCCTACCAGTCGGCGTTCAACATGGCACCGGGAACGTACTCCGTCGAGGGCTACGACTCGGCGACGGTGCTGCTCTCCGGAATCGACAAGGGCAACACCGACCGGTCGAAGCTGCTCAACTGGGTGACGAACTACGACGCCGACGGCCTGAGCAAGCACCTCAAGTGGGACTCCACTGGTGAGCTCGCGAAGTCCGCGGTGTTCGGGTACAAGGTCGACAACGGCAAGATCGTGTCGGTCGGAAACATCGGCTAGTCGAGCCGTTCACGTGAAGGCCGCGTCGTGGGGCGTTTCCCATCCGCCCCGCGACGCGGCCATGCTTGACCCGAAAGAGCCGGACCCCGACGACGTGGTCGGGGTTCGACACGGCACCGGAAGAACCACATGCTCGCCACCCTCCTCGCCCTGCCGGCGGCTTTGCCGGCATCCGTCCACGCCGATAGCAGCTGGATCAACTTCGACGTCAACTCACTCGTTCAGAACTTCTGGCCCGCGACCTTCGACGGCCTCACCTTCGGCGCCATCTACGCGCTGGTGGCCCTCGGCTACACGCTCGTCTACGGCGTTCTGAACCTCATCAACTTCGCGCACTCCGAGGTCTTCATCATGGGGTGCTACGGCGTCGTCGCGACGCTGACCACTCTCGGGTTCGGGCCGAACCCGCCGAACCTCTCGATCTGGGCGATCATCGCGAACCTCCTGCTGGCGATGATCGTCGGCATGGTGTTCTCGGTCGTGACCGCGTTCGTCATCGAGCGGGTCGCCTACCGACCGCTGCGGCGGCGCGGCGCGTCGAGGCTCGCGTTCCTGATCACCGCGATCGGCGCATCCTTCTCGATCCAATACATCATCTTCCTGGTGCGCGGATCGAACGCGGAGCCGGCCGTGACGATGTTCATCCCGACGCCGGTGTTCCAGGTGTTCGGCGCGATCATCGACAGCCAACAGCTCACGATCATCATCGCCGCCATCGTCATGATGGTGGCCACCGACCAGTACATCCGGCGGTCGCGGGTGGGTCGTGGCATCCGTGCCGTCGCGCAGGATCCTGACACGGCGACGCTGATGGGCGTCAACAAGGACCGCATCATCGTCACCACGTTCGTGATCGGCGGCATCCTCGCCGGTGCGGCCGCGCTGTTCTACGTGATGAAGGTGCCGAGCGGCGTCATCTACAACGGTGGCTTCGTGCTCGGCATCAAGGCGTTCGCCGCCGCGGTGCTGGGCGGCATCGGCAACGTGCGAGGCGCACTGCTCGGTGGTCTCCTGATCGGCGTGATCGGCAACTACGGCCAGCTGCTGCTCGGCGACTCGCAGTGGACCGACGTCGTCGCGTTCATCGTGCTGGTGCTTGTGCTGCTGGTGCGTCCGTCCGGCCTGCTCGGTCAGTCACTCGGAAGGAGCCGCGCATGAGCGCCATCGGAGGCGGTACGCCCATGCCGACCGCCCGCACGACGCAGAAGATCGACGCGGACGAGTCGTTCGGCACGCGCAGGCAGTTCCTCGGCGGCTGGCGCCGCAGGTGGAACCGGATGGCGCGCTGGCAGCAGTGGCTGTTCCTCGCGATCGTGCTGGCCGCGGTCTACTATCTGCCGGTCGCCAACCCGTGGCTGATCACCACTGAGCCGGGCAACGACTTCCCGATCTCGTGCTTCCAGATGGCGGTGTACGCGCTGGTCGCGGTGGGCCTGAACGTCGTGATCGGATTCGCCGGCCTGCTCGACCTCGGGTACATCGCGTTCTTCGCGATCGGGTCGTACACGGCGGCGTTCTTCACCTCGCCCGACTCGACCGCAATCCACATCCCGTACCTGTGGACGCTGCCGCTCGCCATCGGCATCGCCATGGTGTTCGGCGTGGCGCTCGGCCTGCCGACGCTGCGGCTGCGCGGCGACTACCTGGCCATCGTGACGCTCGGATTCGGTGAGATCATCCGCATCCTGGCCACGATCATCCCCGCCGCCCGCGGGCAGGTCGGGTTCCAGGAGGTCGGGCATCCGCCGGGGACGGATGCCCAGGGTCACCCGATCTTCTCCGCCTCGAACGGCACGCCGTGGTACTGGCTCGCCGTGACGATCATCGTGATCATCCTGATGTTCGTCGGCAACCTCGAGCGCAGCCGCGTCGGTCGCGCGTGGATCGCCATCCGCGAAGACGAGGACGCCGCCGAGATCATGGGCGTTCCGACGTTCAAGTTCAAGCTGTGGGCATTCGCGATCGGTGCGGGCATCGGCGGTCTCTCCGGCGCGCTCTTCGCGGGCCAGGTCAGCTTCGTGAACAACCAGAAGTTCGACGTGGCCACCTCGATCCTGTTCGTCGCGGCGGTCGTCCTCGGCGGCTCAGGCAACAAGGTCGGCGCCATCCTGGGCGGCGCGATCGTGGCGTACATCCCGCTGCGATTCACCGCCATCGCCGACTGGAAGTACCTCATCTTCGGCGTTCTGCTGATCGTCATGATGATCTTCCGTCCGCAGGGGCTGATCGCCGCGAAGTCCCACCTGCTCACGTATTCGCGTGAGGTGGCCGACAGGGTGCGAGAGCTGAGGGCGGGACGCAGGAAGCCCGGTGATGGCGACGGCTCCGGTGACGACTCGGAAACGGTCGCCGTGTGGCGTGCCCGCCCACCGGCGGCTCCGGTCACCGGCGTGGTGCCGACCGACACCACGGACGGGGGTGCCGAATGAGCGAGAAGAACGACGAGTCGCGCGACGAGCGACCGGAACGCGTGCCGGTCGAGCACGACCCCAACCTGGGCGCGCTGCCCGAGCCGGTGCCGAATGCGGGCCCGGAGGACGCCGATCTGACCGACGTCGGACCCGACCCATCGCCGGCGGCCGACGCCGACGTTCCCGACGAGGAGGAGAACGCGGCGACGCTCGCCGAAGCCGGCGTGGATGCGGAGCTCGCTGAGGCGGCGGCATCCGAGCGCGACATCGCCGTCGAGGTGGGCGAGAAGATCGTCGAGGTCAAGGCCGTGACCGTGAAGTTCGGCGGTCTGACGGCGCTCGACGACGTGACGTTCCACATCAACCGCGGCGAGATCCTCGGGCTCATCGGACCGAACGGCGCAGGCAAGACGACGGCGTTCAACGCGATGACCGGCGTCTACCGGCCCACGAGCGGCGACGTGCTCATGGAGGGCGCTTCGATCAAGGGCAAGAAGCAGCACAAGATCACCAGGGCCGGGCTCGCGCGCACCTTCCAGAACATCCGGCTGTTCGGCGAGATGACGGCGCTGGAGAACGTGGTCGTCGGCCTCGATGCCCGGCACCGCACGAGCGTGCCTGGCGCGCTGGTGCGCAGTCCGCGGCACTACCGCGAGGAGAAGTCATCCGTCGAGCGCGGTCTGGCGCTGCTCGAGTTCGTGGGCATCGCCGACTCCGCCGACACCCTGTCGCGCCACCTGCCGTACGGCAGCCAGCGACGACTGGAGATCGCGCGGGCGCTCGCGACGGACCCGAAGGTGCTCTGCCTGGACGAGCCGGCCGCCGGCTTCAACCCGGCGGAGAAGGAGCAGCTGATGGAGCTCATCCGCACCATCCGCGCCGACGGCTACACGGTTCTGCTCATCGAGCACGACATGAAACTGGTGATGGGAGTCTGCGACCGCATCGTGGTGCTGGAGTTCGGAAAGAAGATCGCGGACGGATCGCCCGCCGAGGTGCGCAACGACCCTCGCGTGATCTCCGCCTACCTGGGAGAGCCCGATGACGACGCTGCTTGAACTGAACGACGTCGTGGTCGGCTACGGCCGCATCGAGGCGCTGCACGGCCTGTCGTTCACCGTCGAGGAGGGCGAGATCGTCTCGCTCATCGGCGCGAACGGCGCAGGCAAGACCACGACCATGAAGGCCATCTCCGGTCTGCTGAACCTGACGAAGGGCTCGATCCGGTTCGACGGTCAGGACATCACGAAGACGAAGGCGCACATCCGGGTGGCGAACGGCATCTCGCAGTCACCGGAGGGCCGCGGGATCTTCCCGGGGATGACCGTGCTCGAGAACCTCGACATGGGCACGTATGCGCGCAAGGACCGCACGGGCGTCAAGGCCGACCTGGAACGCGTCTTCGCGCTCTTCCCCAGACTGGAGGAACGCAAGACGCAGGTGGGCGGCACCATGTCGGGCGGCGAGCAGCAGATGCTGGCGATCGGACGGGCGCTGATGGGCCGGCCACGCCTCCTGCTGCTGGACGAGCCGTCGATGGGACTTGCACCGCAGTTCATCAAGCAGATCTTCCGGATCATCACGGAGATCAACGAGCAGGGCACGACGATCCTGCTCGTCGAGCAGAACGCGAATCAGGCGCTCGCCCGCGCTCACCGCGCTTTCGTGCTGGAGACCGGAACGATCACGCACAGCGGAACGGGCAGGGAACTGCTGACGAACTCGGCGATCAAGGAGGCCTACCTGGGCGTCGCGTAGGTGCGGCCCGGGGCAGCGGGCAGCGCACTCAGGAACGCGTCCTCCGCGGCGTAGTCGAACCAGGCATCCGCTCGGTATCGGTTCACGAGGTGCGGGAAGAGGGTGCGCCACGAGACGCCGCGTCGCTTCCCGCCGTTCACGACATCCACGATCCACTCGATGTCGGTGCGCACCGACTCGCGATACGGCGCGGGCGGCTCGAAGCCCAACTCGTCCTTGGCGCGCTGCGTGCTCAGCACGATCGGCTTCGGGGTCGACCACGGAGTGCTTCCGACGCCGTGCGCGGGCGCACCGGGAACGGGGACCAGTTCGACGCGGTGCCCCATCGCGTCGAACACGGCCTCCGCGATGTCGGTGACGGTCACGTCGTCGTCCGCGACGTTGAGCACGCGTCTGCCGGGGGACTCCGCGCACAGCCGCGTGAGTTCGGCGATGGCAGAAGTGGAAGTCGGGCTGAACCGACTCGCCCCGTGGTGAGCGAGCACGGTGCGCTCGCGGTGGTCCCGCACGCGTTTCACGAAATACCACTCACGCAGCGCCTCGCTGAACGGGCCGTGCACGGCTCCTGGGCGAAGGATGCTCACCGGCAGCTCGGCGGCATCCAGCAGCGTTCGCTCCAGCTGCGCCTTCAGCAGGCCGTATGTCGGTGCACCGTCGGCCATGGTCGGCTGTGACTCATCGATCGGGCCGCCGTAGTCGGGAAACGCGCCCTCGGTGTTCGCCGTGTCGAGGCTGCGACCCTCGGAGTCGACGTACACACCGCCGGTGGAGATCACCACGACGGATCCGACCAGGCCGGCGAGCCCGGCGAGCTGCTCGGCGTGCTTCGGCTCGAACGCGACAGTGTCGAGCACGAGGTCGTGGCCGTCGGCGAGCGTCAGCAACGCCGCGGTGTCGTCACGATCGACGCGCACCGTCGTCACGTCGAGCTCGTTCAGCGAGGAGTCGCCCTCGTGCGCCCCGCGATGGCCGACCATGACCGACCAACCGTGCTCGGCGAGATGCCGTGCGGCCGCCGTTCCGATCTGCCCGGTTCCGCCGATGATGAACGCAGCCTTGCCACCGCCCGCCATACGTCCACGTTATGCCGCGGCGGCGCGCCGCTACGAGGGGTTTGCGTACGGCAGAACCGACGGATATGGGCTCGCCCCGGGACCGCGCAGCCGGTTCACGGCGTCACTGCGGGGCGACGGGCGAGACCACCGTGAGCAGGTGCACCTTGTCGTTCTGGCACGCGGTGAGGCTGGCATCCTTCACGAACACCGACTTCGTCGAGTGCGGCGGGTAGACGCGAAGCCCATCGGCGGCCAGCGGCTGGCACTCGCTCGAGTCGTAGTTGCCAGCCTGCACGATGCGCAGACTGGCGGCGACCGCCGATCCGGGCTGCAACGTGTTCTGCACGATCGGCTTGGACTGGTCCCAGTCGGCCGCGGCACCGAGCTGCGTGCCGTTGCCCTTGCCGACGAACGAGACACCGGGGAATCCGTGCAGCTCGCACGGCTTCGACGACTTGTTCGTGAAGACGATGGGAACGTAGTCGCTGCCGGCGGCACCGCTGAACGAGCCGAGCGTGACGGAGAGGTCGTTCACCGTGCACGTCGCGGCGGCTCCGGATGTCTGCGTCGGCGTCGGCGTGCTGCTCTGCGTCGGTGTCGGGCTCGAGGTCGTGACGGTGGGACTCGAGGTCGGCGTCACCTTGCCGCTCTGCGCGAAGACGAGCGAGGCGACGACCACGATCAGCACCACGACGACGACCGCCAGCACGATGATCGCGACGGTGCGCCCGCGGATGCCCCGGTTCGGCCCATCGGGACCACCGGAACCGCCGCCATCCGCGTCGCCGAACGGCTCGGGAAACCCCTGCTGATCGCTCATCCACCCATCGTGCACCGGATGCCGGTCACGACCCGGGCAGGCGCGCGCGAGTGTCCAGGTGCCGGATCAGGCGCTGACGGCCTGCGTTGCCGCGAACTCGCGGTCGAGAAGGCCGAAGATGGCGACGTCGCGCCACTCGCCGTCCACGTGGTCGCGGTCGCGCAGAAGCGCCTCGCGGGACATCCCGAGGATCTCGCACAGTCGCGCGGATGCCTCGTTCGCGGCGTCCAGCTCCGCGTACACGCGGTGAGCGCCCAGCTCGTCGAACGCCACCTTCAACAGCGCGGTGGCAGCCTCCGTCGCGAAACCGCGGCCGTGCACGGCCGGATGGAACACCCAGCCGATCTCTACCTGGGCATCCTTCGCGCTCTTCACGAAGAGGCTGACGTCGCCGATCACGCGGTGATCGTCCGAGTCGTCGGTCGCGCACAGCTCGACGGCGAAGATGAGTCCGTCGCCGTCGTGTGCGAGCCGATCGAGCGCGATGCGCTTCTCGAGGTTCTTCGCCGGCTCGTCGTGGTCGTGCACCTCCCAGCGCAGGTACCGCACGACGTCGGTGCGCTTCTGGTAGTTCGCGCTGCGGCTTTCCAGATCGCTCTTCGTCAGCGGGCGCAGCCGCAGGCGTTCCGTGGAGATCTCACGCGTCTCGAACGGCAGAGCCAGCAGGCCGGCGTCGGTCGTCGTCTCGGAAGTCATCTGGAGTTCGGTCCCCTCGTCGTCTATGACGGCATCCGTGTCGCTCGGATCAGGATGCCTGGCCCTCGTCAGCAACGATACGCAGGGTCGGTCGCGCTTCCGAATCGAGGCCGAAGACGGCGTTCACCCCGGCGATGAAGGCATCGGCGTCGCCCTCGCGCGACAGTTCCCGTGCTCGTGTGGACGGCGTGTGCAGCAGCACGCCGACGAGGTGACGCAGCGCCGCCTCGGTCTGCTCGGCCTGCTCAGGGGAGTCGCTGCGCCGCCTGGCGCGTTCGATCTCCTGCTCCAGGAGGCCGAAGACGTGCGTGCGCAGGGCGACCACGGCAGGCTCTGCCTCGCGCTCGTCGCCCTTGGCGGCGAACTCGGCTGCCGCGTCGCCGACGATGGTCCTGGCACGGTCGGTCGCGGTGAAGTCCTCGAGCGGAGCGTGCAGTCCGATCGTCTCCAGGTCGAGCAGCTCGGTGCCGGTCACCCAGGCGACGTCGCGGTCGACGTTGCGCGGCAGCCCGAGGTCGATCACGAGTCGGTGCACGACCGCATCCGGTCGGTGGCTCGCCTGTTCGACGAGTTCGCGGTCGAGCAGCACCGTCGGAGCGACGCTGCAGGTGACGACGAGGTCCGAGACCGCGACCGCCTCGACGAGTCCATCGCGCTCGACCGCCTCGATGTCGTGCTTCACCGCGAACGCATGAGCGCGTCCCGTGCGCGACCACACCCGGACATTCTCGACACCGCGGTCGCGGAGCGCCTTGAGCGTCGTGGCCGCATAGTTGCCGGTACCGACGAGCAGGATGTTCGCACTCGCCCAGTCCGCGATCCGGCTGGCCGCGAGTTCAAGCGCGAGCCGCACGATCGATCGGCCGGCGGAGCCGACCTTCGTGCCGTTCTTCACCTCACGGGAGACGCGAGAAGCGTTCTGGAACAGCCGCTCCAGTTCACTGGTGGCGCTGCCGTGTCTACGCGCCTTCTCGAGCGCGCGGCGCACCTGACCGGCGATCTCGCCCTCGCCGACGACGAGCGATTCGAGACCGCTCGCCACGGAGAAGAGGTGGTCGGCCACGGCGTGATCGCGGACGACGGCCGTGGATGCCCGCAGCTCGTCGGGCGCGACGCCCGTGGCGTCGCCGACGGTGACGAGAGCGAGGCGGGCGGCATCGGCGGCTGCGGCATCCGTCACGTCGAGGTAGGCCTCGAAACGGTTGCAGGTGGCCAGTACGACGGACCCCGCGAAGGCATCCGTGCGCGCTCGCAGTGCCGCGTCGACGTCACCCGCGTGCCGTTCGAGCCGCTCGAGCAATTCGAAGTCGGCCGTGCGATGGCTCGCGGTGAAGCAGAGAAGCACGCGTTCGATGGTACGCCGATGACGCTGTGTGTTTTGTGCAGCGAACGCAGGCGACGTCTGGCAAGGCGGCACGCTCAGCAGGCGGTGGGAGAATCGAGCGTGTGACGTCACCCGAACCGGCCACGCAGTCCGATCCGAGCATGGAGTCTTCGCAGGCGCTTGCGGCGGAGCATCCACTCGTCGCAGGGCTCACATCGAGGTCGCCGCTCATCACCGCCTACTCCGGCCGCCGCCCCGCCGTGCTGCCCGTGTGGTTCATGCGGCAGGCCGGCCGGTCGCTGCCGGAGTACCGCGAGCTGCGCATCGGGACGAGCATGCTGAACGCCTGCCTCGACCCCGCACTGGCCAGCGAGATCACGCTGCAGCCGGTGCGCAGGCACCGCGTGGACGCGGGGATCTTCTTCAGCGACATCGTCGTTCCGCTGAGGCTCGCCGGCGTGGACATCGACATCGTGCCGGGCAAGGGGCCGGTGCTCGGCGCTCCGGTGCGCACCGCTGCGGACATCGCGGCGCTGCCCGCGCTCGATCCGGCCGCGCTCGCTCCCGTCGCCGAGGGCGTGCGGCAGACGGTGAGCGGTCTTGCCGAGCTCGGCCACGTTCCGCTGATCGGCTTCGCCGGTGCACCGTTCACGCTCGCCGCGTACCTCGTCGAGGGCGGTCCGTCGAAGGACCACATCCGTGCTCGCACGCTCATGCACGCGGATCCGGATGCTTGGCACGCCCTGATGGCCTGGGCGGCCGACGTGACGGGCACCTTCCTGCGCGCCCAGGTGCTCGCCGGCGCCAGTGCAGCGCAGCTGTTCGACTCCTGGGCCGGCGCGCTCTCTCTGGAGGACTACACACGCCACGTCGCACCGGCATCCGCCAGGGCGCTGTCGCACGTGCGCGACCTCTCGTATCCAGACCCGGACGAGTCATCCGACCCGGTGACCGGCATGCCGCTCAGGCGCAACGTGCCGATCGTGCACTTCGGCGTCGGCACGAGCGAGCTGCTACGAGCGATGCACGACATCGGGACCGACGTCGTCGGCATCGACTACCGCGTGCCGCTCGACGAGGCGAGCAGGCGGCTGGGCAACATCGTTCCGCTGCAGGGCAACATCGATCCGGCCTACCTGGATGCCCCGTGGCCGGTCATCGAGGCGCACGTGCGTGACGTGGTCGACCGCGGCCGCAGCGCGCCGTCGCACGTGGTCAACCTCGGCCACGGCGTGCCCCCCAAGACCGACCCGGCCGTGCTGACCCGCATCGTCGAGCTGGTGCACGGGATGCCGGCATGAGCCCACGGAAGTCCGGCGCGCCGCAGGGCCGAGCGGATGATGCCCTCTCGGAGGAGCAGGCCCGCCGGGTGCGCGAGGCACTCGAGCACGCCATCACCGACGACCCGACCCGTGTGGTCGTGATCGGCGGAGGGGCAGCCGGTCTCGTCGCTGCGCGCGACATCGCGCGACCCGGCTTCGACGTCACCGTGCTGGAGGAGCGGCGAGAGCTCGGCGGGAGCGTCGTGCGGCACGCGGTCGCGGGCATCCAGCTGGATGCCGGTGCCGAGAGCTTCGCCACTCGCGGCGGTCACGTCGCCGAGCTGCTCGAGGAGCTGGGGCTCGCCGACCACGTGGTGACGCCGCTCGCCGCCGGCGCCTGGCTTCAGCTCCCGGGACGCGCCGTGCCGATGCCCAAAGCCGGACTGCTCGGCATCCCGAGTTCACCCCTGGCTACCGACGTGATCGCCGCGATCGGCTGGGGCGGAGCGTTCCGCGCGTACCTCGACCGTCTGATGCCCGTGCTCAAGATCGGCGAGGAGCGCAACCTCGGCACGCTCGTGCGGCGTCGCATGGGCGAGGCCGTGCTGCAGAACCTGGTCGCTCCGGTCACGACCGGCGTGTATGCGGCCTCGCCCGATGAGCTCGACGTGGCCGTCGCCGCGCCCGGGCTGAACAAGGCGATCACGCGCACCGGCTCGCTCTCCGGCGGCGTCTCCGTGCTGCGCGAGAACGCGAAGGCCGGCTCGGCCGTCGGCGGACTCGTCGGCGGCATGGCGAGACTCGTCGACGTGCTGGCAGCGGATGTCCGTGCTCGCGGCGCCGTGCTGCGCACCGGAGCCAAGGTGGTCGGGCTACGGCCAGGCGGTGCGTCGGCGGACGGCGACGACGTGGCGGCATCCGTCGACGCAGCGTTCGACGAGACGCCGGGTGGTGCGGAGCACGAAGGCGAACGGCCCCGGCGGCCGGGCCGGTGGCGCGTGCGGCTCGCCGGCGGCGAGACGCTCGACGCCGACGTCGTGCTGCTGGCGGTGCCTGCGGATGCTGCGCTCGGGCTTCTCGGTCAGGCATCCGACTCGCTGTCGTCGCTGGCCGGCCTCGACTGGCCCAAGGCGTCGACGGTCGACATCGTGACGCTCGTGGTCGACGACGCACGCCTCGACGCTGCTCCTCGCGGCACCGGGATGCTCGTGGCCGAGACCGTGCCGCAGAGTCAGGTGACGGCGAAGGCCTTGACACACGTCACAGCGAAGTGGCCGTGGGTCGCGCAACAGCTCCCCGCCGGTCGCCACGTGCTCAGGCTCTCGTACGGACGAGCGGGATCGCCCAGCCCGCTGGCCGGAATGGACGAGTCCGGCATCCGCTTGCGCGCTATCGCTGACGCGTCAACCCTCTTGAATATTCCGATAGCGGAATCTAATGTCGTCGGGTCGGATGCAGTGCGCTGGACGAACGCGCTTCCCGTTGCCGCGCAAGGGCAGCGAGAGCGTATCGACCGGGTGCGCAGCACGGTCGAAGGAGTGGACGGACTCGAGGTGACGGGCTCTTGGCTGACGGGAACCGGACTCGCCTCGGTCGTGCCGGATGCTCGCAAGGCCGCCGAACGCATCCGCGCACTACGCTGGAATACGCTGACCGGCAACGGCTGATCGGACGATCGGTCGATGTGAACATCGAGCGTCGCAAGACGAACACTGCAGGGGCGGGGGCACCATGAAAGGCAAGGTTCTCTTCGTCGTCGGGCTGGGAGTCGGGTACGTGCTCGGCACTCGCGCAGGACGGCAGAGGTACGAGCAGATCAAGTCCGCCTGGCTCAAGGTGTGGGACTCGCCGGCCGTGCAGAAACAGGTGCATTCCGTGCAGGACTACACCGCGGACCGCATCGGTGACCTCGGCACGGTCGTGACGGAGAACATCAAGAAGGCCGTCACGAAGTCGAACGGTTCTGCGTCCAAGTCGGATGAGTCGACCGCGTCCACGACGACGTCGGGTACGACCACCGGGTCCGCGACGAAGTCGGGCGCGACGACCGGCAGGTCGAGGCAGGGACGCACGAGGACCGGAGGCTCAGGATCGGGCGGGCGGGCATCCTGATGTCCGAGAGTGCTCGTTCGTCGGGTTCGGGATCGCCGAACGCCCAGTCGCCGAGCATGCGGCCTTCCACCATCGGGGACCGCGGACTGCGGGACAAGCGTTCGCTGATCCAATTGCTGCGCGATCTTCCCGGCCTCGTCGTCGCGCTGCTGAAGGCCGAGCTCGCACAGCTCAAGGCCGAGATGGTGCGCAAGGCCATCAGCCTCGGTATCGGCATCGGCATGTTCGTCGTCGCCGGCGCACTGCTGTTCTTCATGCTCGGTGTGCTCGTGGCAGCGGCGGTGCTCGGCATCGCGGTCGCTCTGCCCGCCTGGCTCGCGGCGCTCATCGTGGCGGCGGGCCTGCTGATCCTGGCCGGCATCTTCGGTTTGGTCGGCCTGCTCTCGCTACGACGTGGGATGCCGCCTGCGCCGACCGAGACGATCGAAAGCGTCAAGCGAGACGTCAATGCGGTGAGGGGGCTGGGCGACTATGACCACTGAGCCTGTGGAGTCGGGCACCGTCTCGCAAGGTGCCAGGCGTGACGCCGAGAAGGGCAAGGGCTCCAGCCCGGCGGCCGACGTTGCAGCTGCTCGCGCGGAACTCGCCGCGACTCTGGATGCCCTCCAAGACAAGCTGAACGTGCCCAAGCGCATCCGCATCGCGGCCGAGGAGAACCCGCTCGGCCTCGCGGCGGTGGGTGCGGCGCTCGCGGCCGCGGTCGCCGGCGGCGTCTGGCTCGCCGTGCGTTTCTTCCGCCGCTGATCCGTTCTCTCTCGAAGCCGCTACACCTGGTGGCCGAGCTTGTACTCGCCCTGCTTCCACTCCGGCATCGACTCCTCGCCCTCCCGGGTGTACGAGAAGCCGTCGGCGCCGATCGTGACGCTCATCTCGCTCGCCTCGGTGCGGGCGACCACCGGTTGCGGGTTGCCGTCGAGGTCGAGCACGAGTGAGGCATCCGTGTACCAGCTCGGCACGACGGGGTTGCCCCACCAGTCGCGACGCTGGTTGTCGTGCACGTCCCAGGTGACGACCGGGTTGTCCGGGTCTCCCGTGTAGTAGTCCTGCGTGTAGATCTCGACGCGGTGGCCGTCGGGGTCGCGCAGGTAGAGGTAGAATGCGTTCGAGACGCCGTGGCGTCCTGGGCCGCGCTCGATGGCATCCGACCGGCGCAGTGCGCCGAGCTTGTCGCAGATGGCGAGGATGTTGTGCTTCTCGTGAGTGGCGAACGCGACGTGGTGCATCCGCGGTCCGTCGCCGCCGGTCATGGCCGTGTCGTGCACGGTGGGCTTGCGGCGCATCCACGCCGCGTACACGGTGCCCTCCTCGTCCTGGATGTCTTCGGTCACCCGGAAGCCCAGGTCCTGCATGAACTTCACGGCGCGTGGCACGTCCGGCGTGACCTGGTTGAAGTGGTCCAGCCGAACGAGCGAGCCGGGCGTGTACAGGTCGTACCGCCAGGCGAGACGCTCCACGTGCTCGACGTCGTGGAAGAACTCGTACGGGAACCCGAGCGGGTCGGTGACCCGCACCGAGTCGCCGATGCCCTTCACGAAGCCGTCCTCGCGACGTTCGACGCGGCATCCGAGCTCCGTGTAGAACGCGACGGCCTTATCGAGGTCTTCCGGGGTGCGCACGCGGTACGAGAACGCGGCGACCGCGGGCACCTCGCCCTGCCGCAGCACGAGGTTGTGGTGGATGAACTCCTCGAGCGAGCGCAGGTAGACCGCGTCCTCGTCCTCCTCGGTGACAGTGAGGCCGAGAACGTCGACATAGAAGTCGCGTGAACGCTTCAGATCGCTCACCACGAGCTCCATATAGGCGCAACGCAGGATGTCCGGCGGGGACGCCAGAGGGGTCGGAGTGGGGTCCGCGCACTCGATCGGCGCCTCTTGGGAGACGTAGAAGCCCGACGAGGTGAGGGTCATGTCGTCGCGGTGGGTCATGGTCAGCGTCCTTGCGTGAATTCCCATCGTTCAAGTCGCAGTTTCTGTCGGTATTCGCCGACGGAAGCGACAAAAAGTGCGACCTGAAGAGTGGGGAGGTGGTGATGTGGTTTCAGTTCTTGCCGAAGGTGGGGTTCGGCGTCGGGCCGAGTGTGATGTGCACGGCCTGCTGGTCGGTGTAGAAGTCGATCGAGCGGTATCCGCCCTCGTGGCCGAGACCGGATGCCTTCACTCCGCCGAACGGCGTGCGCAGATCGCGCACGTTGTTGGAGTTGAGCCATACCATGCCGGCGTCGATCGCTTGCGAGAAGTTGTGGGCGCGCTTCAGGTCGTTCGTCCACACGTACGCCGCGAGACCGTACTTGACGCCGTTGGCGAGCTCGAGCGCTTCCTCGTCGGTGTCGAAGGGCGTGATCGCCACGACGGGACCGAAGATCTCCTCCTGGAAGATGCGGGCCGTCCGCGGAACATCCGCGAAGACCGTCGGCGCGACGAAGTTGCCGGTGGGAAAGCCATCCGGTCGCCCGCCGCCGGCAACGAGCCGGCCCTCCTCCTTGCCGAGCTCGACGTAGCTCATGACCTTCTCGTAGTGCTCCGGATGAACCAGTGCACCGACCTCCGTGGTCTTCTCGTGCGGGTAGCCGACGACCACGCGCTTCGCCTGCGCCGCGTAGCGCTCGAGGAACTCGTCGTAGATGTCGCGCTGCACGAGGATGCGCGAACCTGCGGTGCAGCGCTCGCCGTTCAGCGAGAAGACGCCGAAGATCGTGGCGTCGATGGCGGCATCGAGGTCGGCGTCGGCGAAAACGACGGCCGGGCTCTTGCCGCCCAGCTCCATCGAGAGTCCCTTGAGGAACGGGGCCGCGTTGCCGAAGATCAGTTGTCCGGTGCTGCTCTCGCCGGTGAACGAGATGAGCGGCACGTCAGGATGCTTGACCAACGCGTCGCCGGCATCCTCACCGAGTCCGTTCACCAGGTTGAACACGCCCTTGGGAAGGCCGGCTTCCTCGAAGATGCCCGCCCAGAGGGATGCCGACAGCGGCGTGAACTCCGCCGGCTTCAGCACCACGGTGTTGCCGGTGGCGAGAGCGGGGCCGAGCTTCCACGACTCGAGCATGAACGGCGTGTTCCACGGCGTGATGAGTCCCGCGACACCGATCGGCTTGCGGTTGACGTAGTTCATCTGGCGGCCGGGCACCTTGAACGCGTCGTCCGCCTGCGCCACGATCAGGTCGGCGAAGAAGCGGAAGTTCTCGGCCGCGCGGCGCGCCTGGCCGAGTGCCTGGGTGATCGGCAGACCGGTGTCGAACGTCTCGAGCTCGGCGAGGCGGGCATCCCGCGACTCGACGATGTCCGCGATGCGGTGCAGTACCCGCGAGCGCTCGCGGGGGAGCATCCTCGGCCACGGCCCCTCGGTGAACCCGCGACGAGCAGCGGCCACGGCTCGGTCGATGTCGGCCTTCTTGCCGGCGGCGGCGCGCACGTACGTCTCGTTCGTCACGGGGTCGAGCACGTCGAATGTGTCGCCGTCGGCCGAGTCGACGAACTGCCCGTCGATGTAGTGCTGGATGTGCTCGGGCAGGTCGGCGGGAACGCGCCGCTTCTCGAGCTCGGTGGTGGTGTCGGTCATGGTTCCTCCGGGGTGTGGAGTGGACTTGTTGGGGTCTCGGGGTGGCGAGCGGCCAGGAACGCGTCGAGGGTGCGCCAGCGGTGGCGGCGGGCGGCGAGCTCGATGTCGAGGGCGTCGGCCCCGTCGCGGATGAGCTGCACGATCTCCTCGTGCTCGGCGACCGAGTGGCGGGCGCGCTGCGGCACGAACGAGAACGTGGAGTCGCGAACGCCCCGCAGCCGTCCCCAGCCGCGGTGCACGAGGTCGAGGATGTGCGGATTCGGGCACGGCTCGAACAGAACGGAGTGGAACTGCTCGTTCAGGCGGGTGAACTCGTGCGGGTCGAGCTCGTCGAGCATCCGTCGCATCCGCTCGTTGATCTCCAGCGCGCGGTCGAGGTCGGCATCGGTGAGCAGCGGTGCGGAGAGAGCCGTGGCCGCGCCTTCGACGAGACCGAGCGTCTGCATCGCGTACGTGTATTCGGTCTCGTCGGCCAGCGCGACGCGCGCACCGACGTTGTGCTCGAAGGTGACGAAACCCTCGGCCTCCAGCCGCCGGATCGCCTCGCGCACGGGAACGACGCTCATTCCGAGGTCGTCGGCGATGGTGCCGAGCACGAGCCGGTAGCCGGGACTGTACCGGTGGTCGACGATCCGT
Organism: Humibacter sp.; assembly: GCF_051954055.1. Classification (NCBI taxonomy): domain Bacteria; kingdom Bacillati; phylum Actinomycetota; class Actinomycetes; order Micrococcales; family Microbacteriaceae; genus Humibacter; species Humibacter sp. The sequence goes on from NZ_JBQCIE010000019.1 coordinate 47,675, forward strand.
TCGCGGATGTATGCGTACGCCCGTTCCGACTTGCTTCCGGCCGGCGACTTGGCGGCGTCCGTCGAACCGGTCGTCGCGAGCGCCTCGCTCATCGGTCGGCCTCCGTCGCCCCGTCAGCCGCGGCTGGTGCGATCGCGGGCTCGGCGTCCGCGAGGCCCGCAGCTTCCAGCGACCCCCACGCCTCGGCGCGCTGCGTGTCGTCGACCGCGGGGAGCGACCCCACCTCGGGATCGAAGCCGTCCGTACCCTGCACGACCGTCGTGACGAGGCGGCCGGACGACGGATGCTCCGCCGCGGCCGGGGCATCCACCTCTACCTCGACGACGTCGCCGGGCTGTACAACGGACGACCCGGCGGGCGTTCCGGTGAGGATGACGTCGCCCGCCTCGAGCGTGAAGTGCTGGGAGAGATCGGCGACGAACTGCGCCAGCGGGAAGATCAGACCCTCTGTCGTGTCGTCCTGGACGAGTTCCCCGTTCACCCACGTGCGCAGCCGCAGCGCCTCCGGGTCGATCGTGCGCGCGTCGATGAGCCGGGCGCCGATCGGCGTGAACCCGTCGCCGCCCTTGGAGCGCACGTTAGAGCCCTTGTCGTTCGCGCGCAGGTCGTACAGCCCGAAGTCGTTCGCCGCCGTGACCCAGCCGACGTACTGCCAGGCATCCGCGAGCGAGACGTTCCGAGCATCCTTGCCGATGACGAGGGCGATCTCGCCCTCGAACGCGAGCAGCTCGGTGCCGGCTGGACGCGTGATCTCGCCCCCGGATGCCTGCACGGAGCTGGACGGCTTGAAGAAGTAGGAGGGTGCGGCGGGCTTGCGGCCGCGTTGCTGGGCGCGCGATGCGTAGCTGAGGTGGACGGCGACGATCTTGCCAGGGCGTGAAGGGAGCGCGGCGAATCGCGGATCCGATGCAGTCGTGTTCGCGGCGGTGGTTTCGCTGGTCATGCCCTGCATTCTCCTTCTCCGTGCAGTCGAGTCGGGTGCGGCTCCGGCTGGCGCGAGCCTCATCGGTGCGTCATTGCATTGTATCTCAAATCGTATATGATCGGCGGAGCCCGGTAAACCCGCACCATTCATGACAAGGGAGTCAGTCGCATGAGCGCATCAGCCGCATCGGGGTTCACCCCGACGGGGACCATCGCCACCGCCGTCGACCGGCGGCGAGTGGTCGTCGCCACGGTCGTCGGCACCACCGTCGAGTGGTACGACTTCTTCATCTACGCGTTCGCGGCCGGGGTCGTGTTCGCGAACCTCTTCTTCGAGCCGATGGGGCCGGACTTCGCCCAGATCGTCTCGTTCTTCAGCGTCGGCGTGAGCTTCCTGTTCCGTCCGCTCGGGGCGTTCCTCGCCGGACACTTCGGCGACAAGATCGGCCGGCGCCCGATGCTGGTCATCACGCTCCTGCTGATGGGCGTCGCGACCACGCTCGTCGGACTGCTGCCCACCCACGCCGTGATCGGCGTGTGGGCACCCGCTCTGCTCATCCTGCTCCGCGTCATCCAGGGCATCTCGGCCGGCGGTGAGTGGGGCGGCGCCGTGCTGATGGCGGTCGAGCACGCGCCGAAGAAGAAGCGCGGCGTGTTCGGCGCATCCCCGCAGATCGGGGTGCCGATCGGGCTGCTTCTGGCATCCATCGTGCTGGCGCTCATGGCGCTGATCGCACCGGGCGAGGCGTTCCTGGTGTGGGGATGGCGCGTGCCGTTCCTGCTCTCGGTCGTGCTGATCGGCGTCGGGTACTGGGTGCGCCGTCGCGTCGACGAGAGCCCGGTGTTCCAGGAGATCGCCGAGCGCAAGGAGGAGACGCGGATGCCCATCGTGCAGCTCTTCCGCCGGCACCTGTTGGTCGTGATCATCGCTGCGCTCGTTTTCGCCGGCAACAACGCCGTCGGCTACATGACCACCGGCGGATACGTGCAGCACTACGCCACGGATCCGAAGGGCGCCATCCGCCTCGATCCCGGCCCGGTGTTCTGGGTCGTCGCAGTCTCCGGCGTCACCTGGCTGATCGCCACCTGGGTCGCTGGATGGCTGTCGGACAAGATCGGGCGCCGCAACACGTACATCGTGGGCTGGGTGCTGCAGCTGATCGGCGTGTTCCTGTTGTTCCCGCTCACCAATCTGGGCACCGCATGGTCGCTCTTCGTCGCCCTGGCGAGCCTCACCGTCGGACTCGGCCTCACGTATGGGCCGCAGGCCGCGATGTACGCGGAACTCTTCCCGGCCTCGATCCGGTTCTCCGGCGTCTCGATCTCCTACGCGATCGGCGCGATCGTGGGCGGAGCGTTCTCGCCGATGATCGCGCAGGCGATCTTCCAGTCCACGCACTCGACGACGGGGATCACGTGGTACCTGGCGGGAATGACCCTCGTCGGTCTCGCCGCGACGCTTCTGCTGCGCGATCGCACCGGCATCCCGCTGGGCCCGGAGCACGAGGCGGAGCAGAACGCGAGCCCGGTGTACGGCCTGTCGAAGGCGTAGGGGACTGCGCTTCTATTCGCCGAGGGCGTCGCGGATGGCGTCTGCCGCGTCGCGGAGTCGGCGAGCGATCCGCTCCGGCGCGGTCGACTCGCCGACGTAGACCACGGCGATGGCGGCCCGTCGGCGGCCGCGAAGCCGCAACGGGACCGAGACGGACTTCAGGGTCGGAATCACCTCGTCGTGGCTCGTGGCCCAGCCGCGCTCTCGCGCCTCCGCGACATCCTTGGCGACGCGGGCGGGGACTGCGGCCGGCCACTCGCTGTCGGGCATGATCGAGAGCAGTGCCTTGCCGGGCGCGCCGGCCCAGACCGGATGCCTCGCCCCGGGACGCTGCGCCACCGACGCCACGGCGTGCCTCGGCTCGACGCTGGCGAGAGTGACGCACTCCTCGTGGTCGAGCACGGCGAGAAAGCAGGTCATGCCGAGTTCGTCGGCCGCGGCGTTGAGCTCGGGAACGCTCGCCGCCTGCAGATCGGGAACCGTTGCCATCGCGAGCGCCGCGAGTCGCGCCCCCAATGCGTAGCGTCCGTCGGTCTCGCGCATGACGAGTCCGTGGTCGTCCAGCGTGCGCAGCAGCCGGTAGGCGATCGAGCGGTGCACGCCGAGCCGACGCGCGAGGTCGTCGACGGTGAGCGGCACTCGGGCGTCTGCGAGCTCCTCGAGGATGCGGATGCCGCGACTCAGTGTCTGCGACGCCGGCGCTGCGGTCGGGGTGTCGGCCATGTGGTCACTCCGTCCGCTCGGTGCCAGGGCTTCCGCCTCGCGACCCGCGACGGCCTTGCGTCGTCGCCTGGTTGCACCGCAGGGGCCCGAAATCTATGATGTGTTCAATAGTAGAACGCGCTGTTCGAATATAGAACATAACCGTTCTCGCCACAACCTCGACACCGATGTCCGAGGAAGGATCCACCTCATGCAGTTCCACCATCACGGATACGTCTCGGGCGACCCGACCGTTCTGCCGGCCGCGGGGACCGGGGTCGATCGACCAGCGGACATCCCGGACGAGGTCGACGTGCTCATCGTCGGCTCGGGCCCGGCGGGCATGCTGCTGGCGGCGCAGCTGGCGCAGTTCCCCGACGTGACGACGCGACTCATCGAGCAGCGTGCCGGGCGCCTCGTGCTGGGGCAGGCGGACGGAATCCAGCCACGCAGCGTCGAAACATTCCAGGCGTTCGGCTTCGCGGAACGGATCATCGCCGAGGCGTACAACATCGCCTACATGAACTTCTGGGGACCCGACCCCGAGAACCCGGCCAACATCATCCGCACGTCGCGGACAGAGGATTACGCCAAGCACATAGGCGAGTTCCCGCACCTGATCGTGAACCAGGCGCGAGTGCTCGACTACTTCGCCGAGGCCGCCGCGCACGGCCCAGGTCGGATCCTGCCGGACTACGGCGTCGAGTTCCTCGGGCTGACCGTGCACCCCAGCGGCGACTACCCGGTTGAGGTGCGCATCCGATACGTCGCGGGAGAGCGGGAGGGCGAGGAGCGCACGGTGCGCGCCAGGTACGTCGCGGGAGGCGACGGTGCGCGGAGCCGGGTGCGCGACGCGATCGGACGGAAGCATCTCGGTGAGTTCGCGCGGCACGCCTGGGGTGTGATGGATGTGACGGTCAACACCGACTTCCCGGACTGGCGCATCAAGTGCGCAATCAACGCCGAGGCGGGGAACATCCTGCACATCCCGCGCGAGGGCGGCTACCTCTGCCGCATGTACATCGACCTCGGTGAGGTCGCCGACGACGACAACCACAAGGTTCGGCAGACGCCGATCGAGGCGATCATCGCGAAGGCGAACGAGATTCTGCACCCGTACTCGATCGATGTGAAACAGGTCGCGTGGAGCAGCGTCTACGAGGTGGGGCATCGGGTCACCGACAAGTTCGACGACGTGCCGGAGGGATCGGATCGCACCCCGCGTGTCTTCCTTATGGGAGACGCCTGCCACACCCACAGCGCCAAGGCCGGCCAGGGCATGAACGTGTCGATGCAGGACGGCTTCAACTTGGGCTGGAAGCTCGGCAACGTCCTCTCGGGTCGTAGCCCGGAGTCGCTGCTTGCGACGTACTCCGCGGAGCGGCAGCCCGTCGCGCAGGAACTCATCGATTTCGACCGTGAGTGGTCGAGCCTCATGGCTCGCAGGCCGGAGGAGTTCGCCGACCCGCAAGAGCTCGCCGACTTCTATGTGCGCACCTCGGACTTCCCGTCCGGCTTTCTCACTCAGTACAAGCCGTCGATGATCACGGGGGAGGCGACGCACCAGGAGCTGGCGGTAGGGTTCCCGATCGGAAAGCGCTTCAAGTCCGCCGAGGTGGTGCGAGTGTGCGATGGCAACATCCAGCACCTCGGTCACCACGCGAAGGCCGACGGACGCTGGCGCATCTACGCGTTCGCGGATGGCGCTGCTGCTGGGGAGCCTTCGACTCTCGCGGACTGGGCGGAATGGCTGCAGTCCGGCTCAGGCTCGCCCCTTCGACGGTTCACCCCTTCGGACGGCGACATCGATGCCGTGTTCGATGTGAAGGTGATCTACCAGCAGAACTACGACGAGGTGGAGCTCGCGAAGGTGCCCGCGCTCTTCATGCCGCATACCGGTCCCTTCGGCCTCACCGACTGGGAGAAGGTGTACGCGGCAGGACCCGGAGAGGACATCTTCGAGTCACGGGAGCTCTCACGAGACGGTGTCGTTGTGGTGGTGCGTCCGGACCAGTACGTCGCGCACGTTCTTCCGCTGTCGGCGACCGACGAGTTGGCGGCCTTCTTCGAGGGTGTGATGTTGGAGGCGTCATCGGTGGTGCGGCAGGTGGTGGCGTCGTAGGTGGGCTGCCAGGCCGGGTCACGCCGCAGGGCTGGGTGTTGTCGCGCCGGGTCCCGCCGCACGTGCTTGCCCCCAGGGCGGTCGGCCGACTCGTTCACGCCTCGGCGAGGGCGCCTCTGCTGGGTGTTGTCGCGCGTTCACCTGGTGGTCGTTGTTTCGCGAGTCTTCGGTGGTACGCCCAGCCGGGTGACTTGGTGCGCAGCGGGATCGGAGTGCGTGACGGGTCGACGCTCTTCGGCGGCGTCAGGAAGTACTGGGCGCCGTCTCTGCTGATCTTCCAACCATTGTTGTGGAGCAGTAGGTGGTGGAAGCGGCAGAGGAGGACGCCGTCGGCGATGTCGGTTTTGCCGTGGTCGGCGTACCAGCCGTCATTGTGGTGGGCTTCGGTGGCCCAGGCGGGTCGGTCGCAGCCGGGCCAGACGCATCCGCCGTCGCGGCTGCGGAGCACGAGGCGCTGCCGGTTGGTGAACAGGCGGCTTTCGCGGCCGAGGTCGAGCACGTTCCCGGCCCGGTCGGTGTGGACGTCGATGGTGCCGCCGTCGCAGCGGTGCGTGTCGATGACGGAGAGCGGTACAGCGTCGACGCTTCCTTCGTAGTGTCCGATGCCGAACGCGACCCCACCGGGTGCGTCGTCGTCGCGGGTGACCATGACACGGACGGCGGGTCGGTGCGTGCGCAGCGTGGTCGAGGTGTCCACGGCGGCGCCGCTGCGCAGCACGTCCATCACCGTGTCGAGCGCCAACTGTTCGTTGCTGCGCGGATCGGCGGTGAGTTGATCCGACCAGCGGCGGTCGTCTTCGGAGACGAAGCGTGGACCGCCTCGCCGTGGACTCAATGCCAGGTCGAGCAGCTGTGTGACGAACACCCCGGACTCGTCGTCGAACACGGCGTGCGCGGTCAACTGGCCGTCCTGGTTACGGCGCATCGTCCAGGAACGGTTCTCGTACCGGCGTTGCCATCTTTCCTGCACGCCTGCCGGGTCGATCTCATCGCGCATGCGCCGCGCGAGACCGAACAGCTCGTCCACGTGAGCGCTCTTGGCCTCCTCGACGAGCTCGGCAGCGGCGGCCCGCATCGTCTCACTGTCGCAGGTCGCGCTGGGTTCTCCGAGTCCACGAGCGATCGCATCCCCGGCAGCAGGCGACAGCACCCCAGCACTCACTGCGGTGATGATCGGATGATTCCACGGCAACGGAGCCGGGTTCGAGGTGGAGCCGTCGCGACCGTCGCCGTCCGAGCCATCACGCTCCGCTGCGTCGGCCGCCGTCCCGGCATCCTCGACAGCAAGAGGGCCCTCCGGGCCCTCTCCCGTTCGCAGTGCTCGTTCGGCGGCATCCACTTCGCCCATGGCGCCGCCCAGCCGCACCTGCCTGGCCGCCTCTCCTCGGCTTGCGCCGGTCAGCGACTGCACGAAGCGCACCGCGTTCTGGTGCCCGTTGCGCTGTGCGAGCCCGGAGTGGCCCAGGGCTCTCTCGGACCTCTTCGCCGCCACACCGGCCGCCGCCGTCAGTACGGTGTCGAATTCCGCGCGAGCACGGGAGGCATCCGAGATCAGCCGAGCCAATACCTCATCAGCGAGCAGATCGATCGACTCGACCAGAGTGGGCTCTTCCGCACTCGCGCGTGATGAGCCGCGGTTCTCGCCCGCGGAATCGGCATTGTCGCACGTCAAGGCCGCACAGACACGAGAGGTCGTGTCCCTGAGCCGTTCGACGTTGGCGAGCATGCTCCCATTCTACGACAGATATTCGAACAAAACAACGAATGTGTCTTCGGGGTGTGAGCAAACAGCAGGCGGGAGGATTGGGGGGCGCACAGTGATCCTCTAAACCAAAAGCGAAGATAGGTTCGATAGATGGACGACGCTGGGCCGCTGACAAGCGCCGGGCTCTCCGTCCCCAATGAGTCGATCCGCGACGTCTGCACAAAACGCCGCCGCAGCGAGCATCGGCGGCATATCGGTCGTCAACATCGATGCATGCACGAAGCACTGCTCCAGAAGACATACGACGACGGCTTCGCCCGGCTTCCGTCGGTTGACCCGTCGCAACGCGAACGGGTGCTGCGCGAGCTTGAACGGTTGGCCCACGCCAGATCGGCGGACGGAGCCGAAAGCCCGATGCATCTCGAAGCCTTCGCCCGAATCGTGCCACTCCTCGAGGCGCTGCTGCCGACAGACCCGGACGGAATCCGCGCGCAGGACTTCGCGCAACTCGCGTACCTGGCCCAGTTCCCCCGGCGTGGCGCAACCGATAGCGCTGCAGCTCGCCTTCGGCCCGGCGGCCGGTGAGGCGAATCGACGAAAGATCATGCGTGTGTTCGACGCCGCACGGTCAAGGGGAGTAGCGATGGATGACTACGTCGCGAAGATGCGCGCTGACGGCGCGATCCCCCATGACGCGCTCGTGCGCCTGTTCCTCGGCGAGGAGCGGCGGCGGCCCTCGACGAACAGAGTTCGCCTCGGAATCGCCCTACTCCGAAGGACGGCCTCGATGGTTCCCGCCGAGTACCGTCCACCGCTCCTGTGTGCAGTCGGCTGGCTGCACTGGGCCCGCGGCCAACGCGCGGTGGCGCAGATCTACCTCGCCGAGGCGTCGCGCATCGAGCCGTCCGACATCCTCGCGTACAGCCTCATGGAGCACTTCGGTTCGAGGATGCCGTCATGGCTCGGCTAGCGAGCCCGATCAGGCGACGCGGCGCGCCCGGTTCTTCCAGGAGAGGATCAGTGCCTCGAGCTGCCCGTTCGGGAGGTCGCGGGGGTGGTGGGCGAGCTCATCCGCGAACTGCTGCTGCTCGACGTACGACAGGTTCTGCGCCCACGGGAACGCAGAGATCACCTTGGCGCGGGCATCCATGATCGGCTTCGCCTTGGCGCGGCTCGGGCGCTTACGACGAGGGGTCGTACTCGTGGAGGACTGCTCCGCGATACGGCTGGAGTTCTTCAACGATTCAGACATTTGTATCTATCAACACCACGAAGCGCAGTTTTATTCGGTTCATCCCAGTGATTTCGTCAGGTTTGTTCAGCATGCGTCCAAACGGGCGGTCGGCCAAGGGCTTGACGACGCGGCCACTGCTCCTCGTGCGCCCCCGCGTGTCCGCGCGTCCTCGTGCGCCCCCGCGTGTCCGCGCCTCCTCGCGTGTCCGCGCGTCCTCGCGCCCCCGGGCGCGGCACCAACAGGCCGTCGCTTTTGCTGCTCAGCGGGCAACGGGGGAGACTGGATGCCATGACACACCCGGCGGCCGCCGACTCGGCGTCCGATTCCCCCATTCACAACAGCAGCCCTGAAGCATCCGATCACCCAACGGATGCCGCCTCGAAGCCCGACCAGCGCGGGGCGCAGGCCGAGCAGCCCGACGGTTTCACGCTCTGGGCCGTGCTGAGGCGCGACCCGCTGCGCCCGTTCGATCTCGAAGAGCCGAACGTGGAGTGGGCGACGTCGGAACTCGAGTCCGCGGTGACCGAGGTCGAGGCCGGCGGCGTCACGGTGCGCGGCTTCTACGACGTCTCCGGCCTGAAGGCAGACGCCGACATCATGATCTGGCTGCATGGCGCGGTGGCGGAGCAGCTCCAGGCTGCGCTGCGCCGGCTCAAGCGGACGAAGCTGCTGAGCGACCTCCTCCCCACATGGAACGCGATGGGTGTGCACCGCGGAGCCGAGTTCAACAAGGCCCACGTGCCCGCGTTCCTCAAGGGCATCGAGCCGCGCCAGTGGCTGACGGTCTATCCGTTCGTACGCAGCTACGAGTGGTACCTTCTCCCCGACGCTGAGCGCAGTCGCATGCTGTCCGACCACGGCCGGAAGGGTGCGGCGTTCCGCTCGGTCCTGGCCAACACGGTCGCCGCTTTCGCCCTCGGTGACTATGAGTGGCTACTGCCGATGGAGTCAGACAATCTCGTCGATCTCGTCGATATGATGCGCGATCTCCGCGCGACGGATGCCCGCAGGCACGTACGTAAGGAGGTCCCCTTCTACACGGGTCGGCGCATTCCTGTGACAGACATCCCCGAGGTCTTGCAATGACGACATACGACGCGATCCTGCTCTCCAGCTTCGGCGGTCCAGAGGGTCAGGATGACGTCATCCCGTTCCTGCGCAACGTGACGCGAGGACGGGGCATCCCCGACGAACGGCTTGAAGAGGTTGCGCACCACTACCGCCACCACGGCGGGGTGAGCCCCATCAACGAGCAGAACCGTCAACTGAAGGCGGCTCTCGAGGCCGAACTCGCCCGTCGCGGTATCGACCTCCCCATCCACTGGGGCAACCGCAACTGGAAGCCGTACTTCACGGATGCCGTGCTCGAGGCCCACGAGGCGGGCCACGATCGCCTGCTCGCCCTGGTGACCAGCGCCTACACCTCGTACTCCGGGGTCGGGCAGTACCGCGAGGACTTTGAGCGGGCGCTCGCCGAGAACGGGCTGACCGGCACCATGTCCATCGACCGCGTACGGGAGTACTTCGACCACCCCGGCTTCGTCACGCCTCTTGTCGAGGGCGTCGAGGCGGCCGTCGCCGAGCTCACGGGAGGCAGCGCCGCGAGCACCGAAGCCGGCGCGGATGCCGTCGCACGCGAAGACATCCACCTTCTGTTCGTGACGCACTCCATCCCGTCCGCGGCGGCGGAGGCATCCGGCCCACAGTTCGGCAAGGGCGGCGCCTATGTGGCGCAGCACTGCGCCCTGGCACACGCCATCTCCGAGGTTGAGGCCCGCGATGCCGGCGAGGCGGTCGCAGACATCCCGTGGTCCCTCGTCTACCAGTCGCGCTCCGGCGACCCACGCACGCCGTGGCTGGAACCCGACATCAACGACGCCATCGCCGACCTCGCCGTCGACGGACACACGAGGGCCGTCGTGATCGTGCCGTTCGGATTCGTCAGCGACCACATGGAAGTGATGTGGGACCTCGACAACGAGGCGCTCACCACGGCGGCCGAGAACGGGCTGCGCGCCCTGCGTGTGCCGACGCCCGGCACACATCCGGCATTCGTCTCCGGACTGGTCGACCTCATCGAGGAGCGACTGAACGACGTGCCTTCCGACCAACGCCCGCACGTGACCGAGCTCGGTCCGTGGCCCGATCATGATCCGGTCGGTACTCGCAGAGAGAAGGTCGCAGCCCGATGACGGCCCTGCGGGTCGGCACACGTGGCAGCGCGCTGGCCCTTGCGCAGACGCGCCAGGTCGCCGACTCGCTGGCGAAGGCATCCGGCCTCAACGTCGAGCTGGTCACGATCACCACGCACGGCGACACCACCACCGAGTCGCTCTCGCAGCTCGGCGGCACGGGCGTGTTCACCTCCGCGCTGCGCGACGCGTTGCTGCGCGGAGAGATCGACGTGGCCGTGCACTCCCTGAAAGACCTGCCGACGGCAGAGCACCCGGACATCGTGCTCGCGGCCGTGCCGAAGCGGGCCGATGCCCGTGACGTGCTCTGCGCCCGCGACGGCCTTGTACTCGACACCCTGCCCGAGGGTGCGCGCGTCGGCACGGGATCCCCGCGCCGTATGGCACAGCTGAAGTCGGTGCGTGCAGACCTCGATGTGGTGGACATCCGCGGCAACATCGACACCCGCCTCGGCCGCGTCTTCGACGCCGTGGACGACGATCGCAGGCTCGACGCGATCGTGCTCGCCGCGGCCGGCCTCGGCCGCCTCGGACGGGCGGATGCCGCGACCCAGCATCTCGAGCTCTCCGACTGGCCCACCGCTCCGGGCCAGGGCGCGCTCGCCCTGGAGACGCGGCGCGAGAAGGATGCCTCCCCCGAGGGCCGCGCGCTGGCCAAGGCGCTCGACGCTGTGAACCACGCGACGACGCGGGCGAACGTCGCCGCGGAGCGTGGCGTACTGGCCGGTCTCGAGGCCGGATGCGCCGCTCCGCTCGGCACGACCGCGCTCGTCGAGGACGGCCTGCTGTTCCTCACCGCGACCGTCTACAAGCCGGACGGCAGCCAGCGGCTCACGTCGTCGCACGCGGCCAGCCTCGAGGGCAACGGGCACGCCGCCCTGCTGGAAGCGGCGAAGGATGCCTCGCAGCGCGTCGTCGACGAGCTCCTCGCCGCCGGTGCAGCCGAGCTGGCACCCCTGCACGGTGCGACACGGGACGGTGACGCCCGATGACCGCGGGCGCCACCGGTCCCATACCCACGCAAGGCCCGAAACCCCTTGCCGGCTGGCGCGTGCTCGTGCCGCGCGGAGGGCCTTGGGGGGACTCGGTCGCAGCAGACATCCGCTCGCACGGCGGAACGCCCGTCGTCGCACCGATGATTAACTTCGCCGCCACCTCCGACGAGGCGGCACTCGATCGTGCCCTGACCGCGCTCGCCGCCGGCGAGTTCGACTGGGTGACCGTCACCAGCGCGACGACGGTCGATGTGCTGTCGGCGCACCAGGCGCGCATCCCGCAGAACACACGCGTCGCCGCCGTCGGCGAGACGACGGCCGCCGCCCTGCTCGCCGCGGGATACCGGGCCGACTTCGTTCCGGCCGACGACAGCTCCGCCGCCGGCATGCTCGAGGAGTGGCCGGCCATGACCCGTGGTGTGATTCCGCTTCGGGTTCTCACGCTGCGCAGCGAGATCGCGAAGACGACGCTCACCGACGGTCTGACCGCCATGGGACACCAAGTGCAATCCGTGGTCGCGTATCGCACCGTCGGCATCCCGGTGTCCGAGCAGGTCGTCGCCGACGTCGCATCCGGTCGCATCACGGCCATCCTGGTCACCTCCGGCAGCGTCGCCGAGCAGGTGCAGCAGCAGCTCGGCCCCGTGCCGGAGGGCACCCTTGTCGCCGCGATCGGGCCGCGCACGGCCCGGGATGCCCGCGGGTTCGGTCTCCGAGTCGACGTCGTCGCGCCGGATCGCACCGCCGAGTCTCTCGTCGACGTGGTCGCTCAGTCCGCCGCGCGACGGGTGTCGTCGTGACGATCGCTCGAGCGCAGGACGCCGCCGCGGCGGCGACCGGTGCTGGCAGACTCGACCCCGTGACCGTCGACTCCACCCGTGTCGTGCTCCTCGACGACCGTGGCAACCGCACCGGGTCCGCCGAGAAGATCGGCGTTCACGGCCCCGAGACGCCCCTGCACCTCGGATTCTCCTGCCACGTGCTGCTCGACGACGGACGGCTCCTCGTGACGCGGCGAGCCCTGTCGAAGCTCACCTTTCCCGGTGTGTGGACGAACGCGTTCTGCGGGCATCCTGCGCCGGGCGAAGAGGTAACGGATGCCGTGCGCCGGCACGCGCGAGACGAGCTGGGTATTGGTCTGGCGGACCTCGAACTGGTGCTGCCCGACTTCCGCTACCGGGCGGTGGATGCGAACGGGGTCGTCGAGTACGAGGTCTGCCCGGTCTACGTGGCTCGCGCTGTGGGCGAGCCGGTGGTCAACCCGGACGAGGTGGCCGAGGTCGCGGCGGTCGCGCCCGCCGAGCTGGGTGCGGCCCTTCGCAGCACGCCGTGGGCGTTCAGCGCGTGGCTCGTGGAGCAGGCCAAGCTGATGCCGCTGTACGCCTGAACCGTCTCAGGACTCGAGCGCGAGCGCATCCTTCGGCAGCTTGCGGACCTTCGTGCGGCGTCGCCTGCGCGCCGGGATCATCGACCGCATCTCCTCGAGCTTGCCGAAGCACAGCAGGCGGTCGCCCGCCTCGAGCTCGGTGTTGCCGCGCGGGTTCGGGATGACCGTGGCACCGCGGTGCAGGGTCAGCACGGTGATGTCGCGCTCATCGAGTCCGGAGTCGCGGATGCGCTTGCCGACGAGGTCGGCGTCCGCCCCGACCGCGAGTTCGGCGACGCCGTAACCGGTCGAGACGGTCAGCCGCTGACGCACGTCGATCTCGGGGAAGGCGACCTGGTTGTCGATGTAGTCGACGATGGCGCCAGCTACGTCGAGTCCGGTCGCGGTCTCGATGCCCTGCAGGCCTGGTGAGGAGTTGACCTCCATCACGAGCGGCCCATCGTCGCCCTCCAGCATGTCCACGCCGGCGACACGCAGGCCCATGATCTGGGCGGAGCGCACCGCGGCCTGCTCGTACTCCGGCGGCAGGTCGATCCGCTGCACGGAGCCGCCGCGATGCACGTTGGACCGGAACTCGTCGCCACTGGCAACCCGCCGCATTGCGGCCACCACGCGGTCCCCGACGACGAGAGCACGGACATCCCGTCCCTTGCTCTCGGCGATGAACGACTGAACGAGCACGTTCTGCTTCGTCGAGTGCAGCGTCTCGATGATCGCCTCGGCGATCTTCGCCTCAGGGGCCAGGATGACGCCGATGCCCTGCGTGCCCTCCAGAAGCTTGATCACCACGGGCGCTCCGCCCACGGATTCGATCGCGGTGCGCACGTCCGCCCGGCTGTGCACGAACGCGGTCGCGGGCATCCCGATGTTGTGCCGGGAGAGGATCTGGTTGGCACGCAGCTTGTCACGCGAGTTGGTGATGCCGTTCGCGGTGTTCGGTGTGTAGACATCCATCTGCTCGAACTGCCGAACGACGGCGGTGCCGAAGTACGTGATCGAGTTGCCGATGCGGGGCAGGATCGCGTCGTAGTCCGACAGCAGTTTGCCCCGGTACTGCAGGTCGGGCTCGTCGCCGGAGAGGTCGATCGAGAACCGCAGAGTGTCGAGCACCTTCACACGATGACCCCGATCCGTGGCGGCGCTGCGGAGACGCTGGGTGGAGTACGACTGCGGCGCCCGCGACAGAATGGCCAACTTCAACGTGGGCTCCTGAAAAGATGGGGGGATGGGCGAGACCATCCATTCAAGCACCGTCGTGGGGTGGCGCGAGTGGGTTGCTCTCCCCGCGATCGACGTGCCATGGGTCAAAGCGAAACTCGACACCGGTGCGCGCAGCTCGGCGCTGCACGCGTTCGACGTCGAGGAGCTTGACGGCGGCGCGCGCGTGCGGTTCCACGTGCGTCCGTGGCAGGACTCCGACCGCGATGCCGTGGCCGTCGAGTGCCCGATCCACGACCGTCGGCTGGTGCGCAGCTCGTCCGGGCACGCGGAGCACCGGTACGTCGTGCTCGTCGAGCTGGAGCTCTGCGGGCGCCGTGTGCAGGCGGAGACGACCCTCACGAACCGCGACGAAATGGGCTTCCGGATGCTCGTGGGCCGGCAGGCACTCCGGCAGGGCGGATTCGTGGTGGATGCGAGCCGGTCGTTCGTCGGCGGCAAGGCGCCGCGCCCGGTGCGGCGGCGCAACCGCGGGAAAGTGTGACCCGGCGGCGCTGTCCGGCTCAGCCGACCTCGGCCACCGGTTCCGCGTCGCGGTCGAGCCGTTGCTCGATGCCTTTGAAGTGCGCCTGAAGCGCGTTCGCCGCCGCTTCCCCGTCCTCGCGGAGCAGCGCCTCGTAGATCTCGCGGTGCTGCGCTGCGATCTCCGCAGGCGTCTGGATGCTTCTCGGAAGGTGATCCTGCAACAGATCGAAAACGTCCCAGAAGGCAGCCAGCAATTGCGAGATGAACGGGTTGTCGAGTGGTCGATAGAGGAGTTCATGGAACACGCGATCGTCAGGAGGCGAGAAGCGCCCTTCCGAGGCCGCCCGTTCCATCGCGACGACGGCCGCGTCAATCTTGTCGAGGTCGTCTCGTTTCATCGACTCCATTGCTCGCACGATGAGGGCTCCTTCGAGGGAAGCCCGCAGATCCATCAGATCGCGCAACTCCTTGGTGCCCTCCTGCGCGGAAAGTCGCGCGTGGAACACCAGCTCTGAGATCAATGCTCGCAAGCTCATCTCGCCGACCGCCATGCCGAAGCCGCGTCGAATGACCACGACGCCGGTCGCCTCCAGCACCTTGAGTGCTTCCCGGAGTGAATTGCGGCTGACGCCCAGGGTCTCGGCCAACTCGTGCTCCGTGGGAAGCGGATCGCCCGGCTTGAGGTGTCTCTCGTAGATGAGGTCCTTGATCGCGTCCTGTACCTCGGTCACGAGACTCGTTCTCGCCAGTGATGCCGGCTTGGCCATCGACGCCCCTCTCCCTCGACATCCGGTGCCGCTCGCAATTGACGAATCGGATGGGTGGCACTAAAGTAGCACGACATCGGTTGTCCAACAACCGACATCCTATCTACCAAGATGCCCAGCGACGACCTTCCGTCGCCCCCCAAAGTTCAACGACGAGCAAGGAGAAGACAGATGTCGAACCCCTTCGGACCGTCAGGGTCTAGCGAGTTCAGTCGGCGCACTCTGCTGCGATGGACCGGTGCTGCAGCCGCAGCCGCCACCATCGGTGCGACCCTCGCGGCGTGCACCGGTCCAGCATCCACGGCAGGGTCGAACTCGAAAGCGACATCCAGCAGCGGCGCATATTCGGGGCCGAGCGGCACCATCGATGCCGTTGTCGGATATGGCAACAACCAGTCATGGGATCCGTCACAGACAGCATCCGCTTTCAGCATGGCCGCCAACAGGCACGTTTACGAGGGACTGGTGAGCACGGACCTCGTCACCGGAAAGGCGAGTCCGGCTCTTGGAACGACGTTGCCGAGCAATCCGAACGCGACTACGTGGAAGTTCACCTTGCGTAAGGGCGCGAAATTCCACGACGGAACGCCGGTGACTGCTGACGACGTCGTTTTCAGCTTCGATCGCATTCTCGACCCGACCACACTGATCAATGAGTTCTTCGCCGGCTGGCTCGCGTCGGTGGACAAGGTAGACGACAGCACCGTCGAGTTGAAGCTCAACTATCCGTTCCCGCTCGGTGTGCAGCGCCTCGAGCTCGCCAAGATCATGCCGAAGCATGCGTACACGGACTGGGCCGCTGTGGCGACGGGCACGGGCAAGATCATCGGAACCGGCCCGTACATGATCACCCAGAACACACCAGGCACCAGCACGACCTTCGGTGCCTTCAAGGACTACAACGGTCCGCTCCGGCCGAACTTCGAGACGATGACGTGGTTCTCGATCACCGACCCCAACGCCATCGTCGCGAAGGTGCTCAGCGGTGCCGCGATCGTGACCGACAACGTTCCCACCAGCAACGTGTCATCGCTCACGGGCGCCGGAATGAAGGTCGGCGAAGCCAAGGGCATGGACAACGTGTTCATGATGTTCAACACGTCGCAGAAGCCGTTCGACGATCCTCGCGTGCGTCAGGCGATGTTCTACGCCATCGACGTGGAGAAGCTGATCAAGGTCGGCCTGAACGGCTACGGAGATCAGCCACAGAGCTTCTTGCCCGCAGCATCTGGCTTCAAGGCCGCGACGCCGCTGTTCAAGCATGACCTCTCGAAGGCGAAGCAGCTCCTCAAGGAGGCGGGTGTCGACAGCGGCTTGAAGATCACGATTCTGGCCACCAACACCTCATACGTCGTCAACTCGCTGAACGTCATCCAGGAGGGCTGGGAAGCACTCGGGTTCACGGTGACCCAGGAGCCACAGGCGACCGCCGCGCTGTTCACGAAGATGGATCAGGATGCCTCGTATCAGGTTGTGATCGCCAGCTCGAACCCGGAACAGTTCGGAACCGACCCCGACCTCTTGATCCGCTACAACTACACCAAGGGCGGACTGTGGATGAAGTACACCAAGTGGGACTCGTCTCCTGAGGCGACGGCGCTGTTCGCGGCCATGAACAAGGCTGCCAAGGAGACCGATACGTCTAAGCGCAACTCGATGATCCAGACCAACCTGGACACGATCGCGAAGAACGCCGTCATCTACCCCGTGGTATTCGTCGACATGCTCACGGCGTGGTACCCGAACAAGGTGTCCGGAGTTCCCGCGCTCCCCATTCCTGGCATCGACCTGCGCCAGGCCAAGCTCACATCCTGACCCCACGGAGGGCGGCCCGACTCTGCGTGTCGCCCTCCCTTCACCTCCTGCACCATCGGAGCTCCCGTGGCACTATTCGTCAGATTGATCATCCAGCGCATCCTGCTGCTGATCCCACTGCTGCTCGGCGTCATCCTGTTCGTCTTCATCGTGATGAAGTTCTCGGGCGCGGACCCGGCCATTGCGGCACTAGCTGGTCAAGGCGGCAACCCGACGCCGGCCCAGATCGCGCAGTTCCGGCACGAGAACGGCCTCGACCAACCCCTCATCGTGCAGTACTTCTACTTCGTCGCGGACGTCTTCCGTGGCAACCTCGGCTATAGCCTGCTCAACCACCAGCCGGTCACCCAGATCATCGGAACGGCGCTGCCGCTGACGCTGCAGCTGACCGGCCTGGGCATCCTGGTCGCCGTGGTACTGGCGCTGCTTCTGGGCATCACCGGCGCCCTGTTCCGGGATCGCTGGCCCGACAAGGTGATCCGGTTCGCGACGCTCGCGTTCGTCGCCGCTCCCTCGTTCTGGGTCGCCCTGCTTCTCGTGCAGTGGTTCTCGGTCGACGTCAAGATCTTCCCGCCGAGCGGATACGTGAACCCGCAGCAGAACCTCGGTCAGTTCTTCCTCTACATGGTGCTGCCGATGGTCTCGCTCGCGCTGCCGATCGCCGGCGCTCTCGCTCGAATCGTGCGTACGTCGATGGTCGAGGAACTCGACCGCGACTACGTGCGGACGGCGATGGGCAACGGGCTTCCCCGCATCGTCGTCGTCGGGCGCAACGTGCTGCGCAACGCATTGATCAACCCGCTCACGGTGCTCGGCCTGCAGATCGGGTACCTCATCGGCGGCGCGGTCATCATCGAGACCACGTTCGCGCTCCCCGGCATGGGCCAGACCATGATCAACTCCGTCATCAACTCCGACCCGTTCGTGGTGCAGGGCGTCGTCATCGTGATCGCCATCGGTTTCGTCGTCGTCAACATGATCGTCGACATCCTCTACCTCGCCGTGAACCCACGCCTGAGGAGCGCAGCAGCATGATGATCCTCCGCAAGAAGACCACGGAACGCCTCAGCAAGCCGGGACTGCGACTGAGAGGGATGAGCCTGTCGGGATGGATCTCCCTCGGCTTCATCGTTCTCCTCGCCCTAGCGTGCATCTTCGCACCGCTGATCGCACAGAACCCGCTGACGACGGAGCAGCTGCAGCACGGAACGGCCTCCGCGGCGCCGAGCCTTCAGCACTGGTTCGGGCAGGACCTGCAGGGTCGCGACATCTTGTCCCGCATCCTCTACGGCGGCCGCATCTCACTCTCGATCGGCCTCGGAGCCGCCGCCATCTCGCTCATCGCCGGCGCCGTCGTCGGTGCAGCCGCAGCCACGCTGCCCAAGTGGGGCGGCGGCGTGATCATGCGCATCCTCGATATCATCATGGCGTTCCCCGGCATCGCGCTGGCCGCACTGTTCGTCACGATCTTCGGCGGCAGCATCCCGTCGCTCATCATCGCGATCGGTTTCGTCTACATGCCGATGGTGGCCCGCGTGGTGCGGGCGAACGTGCTGGAGCAGTACAGCGAGGACTATGTCGCGTTCGAGAGGGTCATCGGTGCGCGCACCTGGTGGATCGTCTCCAAGCATGTGATCGTCAACTGCGCCGCCCCGGTACTGGTGTTCTCCACGTTGCTCGTCGCCGACGCCATCGTGTTCGAGGCGAGCCTGTCGTTCGTGGGTGCCGGCATCCGCCCGCCCACGCCGAGCTGGGGAAACGTCATCCAGGACGGCCGGGCGATGATGTTCACCGGCGGCTGGTGGGCCACCGTGTTCCCCGGCCTGTTCATCCTGCTCACTGTGATCTGTCTCAACATCATCGCCGAGCGGGTCACGGATGCCATGGCCGACCCCGCACTGCGCCGGGTCAAGAAGCGGAAGAATGCGCCGGTCGTCGCCCCCGAGCGCACTGCCGACCTCATCAAGGAAGCCGAGGAGGCCATCGCGGGTCGCAGCGATAAGGATGCCGAACCGGCCCGAGCGCTCAGTCTCGACGAGCACCTTGCGAAGCTGCGGGAGGTGGAGCTGGCCAGGGAACCGCGTAAGGTCTACACGGGCACTCAGGCGCCTGTCATCGAGGTGCGCAACCTGAGCATCCGATTCCCGGAGCGCTACGGCGACATTCCGATCGTCGACGACGTGAGCTTCTCGGTTCGCCCGGGGGAGACCATGGCGCTGGTGGGTGAATCCGGCTGCGGCAAATCGATCACGAGCCTGGCGATCATGGGGCTGCTGCCCCGCGCCGCCCACGTGACCGGCAAGATCCTGTTCAACGGCGTCGACCTGCTCACCCTCTCGCCGAGGGCGCGCAATGCGCTACGCGGGCACGAGATGTCGATGATCTACCAGGACGCGCTCAGCTCCCTGAACCCGTCGATGAAGATCCGTTCGCAGATGAAGCAGTTGACCAGCCGCGGTGGCACCCGCAGTGCGGAGGAATTGCTCGAACTCGTCGGGCTGGATCCTGTCCGTACGCTGAGCAGCTACCCGCACGAGCTCTCCGGGGGTCAGCGTCAGCGAGTGCTGATCGCGATGGCGCTCACCCGGGACCCGAAGCTCGTGGTGGCCGACGAGCCGACCACAGCGCTCGACGTGACCGTGCAGAAGCAGGTCGTCGAACTGCTGGACAGGTTGCGCGAAGATCTCGGCTTCTCGATGGTGTTCGTGAGTCACGATCTCGCGCTCGTGGCATCCCTCGCGCACCGCGTCACCGTGATGTACGCGGGTCAGGTGGTCGAGACGGCGCCCACCAGGAGCCTGCTGCTCGACCCGCGTCACGAGTACACTCGCGGCCTGCTCGGCTCCGTGCTCTCGATTGAAGACCAGGCTGAGATCCTGCACCAGATACCTGGCACGGTTCCGTCGCCGATCGACTTCCCGTCGGGTGACAGGTTCGCGCCACGCTCGCTCGACCCGAACGCGGATCCCGCGATCCGGCCCGAGCTCGCGGCCATCCCGGGTTCCGAGGAGCATCTGTTCGCGGCACGGGTCATCCCGACGCCCCAGGCGGTGCTTATCGCGGAAGAGGAAGAAGAGGCGCAGAAGGCACCGGCGAACGGAGCGGCACGATGAGTAGTCCCATCGTCGAACTGCGCGGCGTGAAGGTCACGTACCGCACCCGCACAGGTGGAAGCGTGTTCAAGCACGGGAGTGTGAACGCGCTGCGCGGGGTCGATCTCGACATCTCGGTGGGCCAGACCGTAGGCATCGTCGGAGAGTCCGGCTGCGGAAAGTCGACCCTTGCGAAGGTCATCGTGGGCCTGCAGGAGCCTACGGGAGGCAGCGTGCTCTTCCGGGGAAAGCCCGTGCGAGGACGCAAGGGACGCACCGATTTCGGGCGTGCGGTGAGCGTCGTGTTCCAAGACCCGGCGACAGCCCTGAACCCGCGCATGACCGTATTGAACACGATCCTCGACCCCATGCAAGTGCACGGCATCGGCACCCGTCGCAGCCGGGAGGCCCGAGCGTACGAGCTCCTGGATGTCGTCGGCCTGCCGCCGAGTGCGGCAGCGGTCGTGCCCGCCCAGATCTCCGGCGGCCAGAGGCAGCGCGTGGCGATCGCCCGTGCCCTCGCACTCGATCCACAGATCATCGTGGCCGACGAACCGACGAGCGCCCTCGATGTCTCGGTGCGCGCGCAGATCCTCAACCTGCTGGGCAAGCTCAAACGCGAGCTCGGGCTCGGAATGGTCTTCATCTCGCATGACATCCAAACCGTCAGGCACGTCTCCGACACCATCTGCGTCATGAACGACGGCGTGATCGTCGAACGAGGGGATGCCGAGCAGGTTTTCGACGATCCCCACGACGCATACACGCGCAAGCTGCTCGGCGCCGCACCGAGTCTGCTGCACGCCTGACACCGTCTCCCACCCACCGTTACGACCACATCAACGCCGCAAGCACACCGCCCAGGCACCAAGGAGAACCACCATGTCCAAGCTCACCGGAGTCGTTCCCCCGGTATGCACGCCTCTCACCGAGGCCGGTGAGGTGGATGTCGCTTCGTATCGTCGTCTTCTCGACCACCTGATCGATGGCGGTGTCGACGGGCTGTTCGTACTCGGTTCCAGCTCCGAGGTCGTCTATCTCACGAACGATCAGCGTCGGCTCGTGCTGGAGACGGCGGTCGAGCACGTGGCCGCCCGGGTGCCGATCCTCACCGGTGTGATCGACACGACGACGCCGCGTGTTCTCGAGCACGTGCGGGTCGCCGACGAGCTCGGCGTCGATGGCATCGTGGCGACTGCACCGTTCTACACGCGCACGCATCCGGTCGAGATCGATCGGCACTTCCGCCTCATCAAGGAGGCGAGTTCGACCCCGTTGTGGGCATACGACATTCCCGCCTGTGTTCAGAGCAAGCTCGGACGCGACCTCGTGCTGTCCCTTGCTGCCGATGGCGTGCTGGCCGGTGTCAAGGACTCGTCAGGAGACGATGCGAGCCTGCGCTACCTAGTTCTGGAGGCACGCGGCGACGGACGCTTCGATGACTTCAGCATCTTCACCGGCAGTGAGCTGCTCGTCGACACCGCACTCTGGTTCGGCGTGGACGGCGTCGTGCCGGGACTCGGCAACGTCGACCCGGTCGGGTACGTCAACCTTTATCGTGCCGCCCGGTCCGGAGACTGGGAGACCGCGCGTCGCGAGCAGGAGCGTCTCATCATGCTCTTCGATTTCGTCAACGTAGGCTCGCGCAGCCGGCCTATGGGGGGCAACTCTTCGGCCATCGGCGCTTTCAAGGCGGGCCTCGCTCTCCAGGGCGTGATCGACAACGGTCGCACTGCCGACCCGCAGGTGCAGTTGAACGAGTCGGAGCTCGAGACGATCGGCGGATACCTTCAGCGCGCCGGGCTCGCCGTTCCGGTGGCGTGAGATGACGGCTCGGCTCGCACTGGCGGTCGATATCGGTGGCACGAAGATCGCCGCCGCTATCGTTGACGAACACGGGCGCATCCTGGAGCGCGGCGAGGTTTCGACGCCCGCAATGGACGGGAGCGAGCGCATCCTGGACGAAGCACTGAGTCTCGCCACTGGGGTTGCCGGGAAGAGTGAGATCGCGGCGGTCGGTGTCGGATCGGCCGGAGTGATCGACCGACGCGGGCGCGTGAGCTCGGCCACGGGCACTCTGGCAGCCTGGGCCGGCGCAGACATCGCCGGTGCCTTTCGCGAGTCATTCCGTCTGCCCGTGCGCGTGGTGAACGATGTGCACACGCACGCGGTCGGCGAAGCCGTGCGCGGCGCCGGCCGTGGCAAAGACACGGTGCTCGTCGTGGCCGCGGGAACCGGGATCGGCGGAGCCATCGTCACGGATGGCGCGCCCGCCCTCGGTGCACACGGTGCTGCCGGTCACCTCGGTCATATCCCCTCGCCCGCGGCGGCCGGCCTGCTCTGCTCTTGCGGCCGCCTCGGCCACCTCGAGGCGATCGCAGCGGGCCCGGCCATGCACGCGGCCTATCTGCGGGCAGGTGGAGACGCGACGACCGCCGAAGCTCGAGCCGTCGTCGCCAGGGTCGACACCGACCAGACCGCAGCCGCGACGGTGCGCGTGGCGGCCGCCGCTCTCGGCTCGGCGATCGGCGGCCTCGTGAACACGGTCGACCCCGATGTCGTCGTCGTAGCAGGCGGCCTCAGCGGTGCCGGCGAGCATTGGTGGGATGCCCTCCTGGCCGCAGCCCGCGCGGATGCCATGCCCTCGCTGGAGTCGGTGCCGATAGTTCCCGCCGAGCTCGGCCCGGACGCCGCACTCGTCGGTGCCGCAGACCTGGCCGTACGCGAGCTGAGATGACTGACCAGCGATCGGCCGACCTCCTCGAACGACTGCGCAGCAGGCTCGTTGTGTCCTGCCAGGCATACCCGGGTGAACCGCTGCGCACTCCGG
Organism: Humibacter sp.; assembly: GCF_051954055.1. Classification (NCBI taxonomy): domain Bacteria; kingdom Bacillati; phylum Actinomycetota; class Actinomycetes; order Micrococcales; family Microbacteriaceae; genus Humibacter; species Humibacter sp. The sequence goes on from NZ_JBQCIE010000019.1 coordinate 70,675, forward strand.
AAGCGATGCTCGGCATGGCGCTCGCGGCCGAGCGCGGCGGAGCAGCGGGCATCCGTGCTCAGGGACTCGACGACATCCGTCTCATCGCCTCACAGGTGCGGCTGCCCGTGATCGGGTTGTTGAAGGTGTCCGGTGGCGACGTCTTCATCACGCCGACGCTCGACGATGCGCTCGCGGTCGTCGAGGCCGGCTCGGATGTCGTCGCGATCGACGGCACGCGGCGACCGCGGCCCGACGGCCGCACGCTGGCCGAGACCATCGCGGCGCTGCACGAGCAGACCGACGCACTGGTGATGGCCGACTGCGGAAGCGCGGATGACGCACTCGCCGCGCAGGATGCCGGCGCCGACATCGTGGGAACCACCCTCGCCGGTTACACCGGTGAACGCGAGAAGACCCACGGACCCGATCTCGACTTGATCGCTGCTCTCGCACCGAGGCTGCGCGTGCCGCTCGTCGCGGAGGGCCGCATCCACACGCCCGCTGATGCTCGCGCGGCACTCGACGCGGGAGCGTTCTCCGTCGTGGTGGGCACCGCGATCACTCACCCCACCACCATCACGTCGTGGTTCGTCGATGCGCTCGAGGGCCGATGATGGGCTCGTCGAATACCTCAGAACGCGTGCTCGAGGGACCGCACGGCGACCTCCGGGTGCGCATGTATCACCCCGGCACGCCGACCGGGCCCGCTATCGTCTGGCTGCATGGCGGCGGCTTCTCCGGCGGCGATCTCGAGATGCCAGAGGCCGACTGGGTATCGCGTAGTCTCGCGCAGCGAGGCATCCTTGTCGTCTCGGTCGATTACGCTCTGGCACCGTGGCCACCGGAGCGAGCCCTGCCCCTGGGCAGGGAGGTCGTGCCCCACGGAGTGCACTACCCGGTGGCCGTGGACGAAACCGTCTTCGCATTCCGTTGGGCCGTGGGATCGGACCTCGCCGACGGTCCGTGGGCCATAGGAGGCGCCAGCGCGGGCGCGAACATCGCCGCGGGATCGGCGCTGCGCCTAACGCACGAAGGCGGGCCGGTCCCAGCCCTCGTCGCTCTCGCGTATCCGACCTTGCTGGCCGTTCAGCCCGCACCTGACGCCGAACTCCGTGCGGCGCTCGACGCGCATCCGAACCCGGAAGTGTCGATCTTCAAGCCCGCCTGGGTCGCTCTCATGTATCAGAACTACTTGGGCGGCCCGTTGGACCAAGTTCCCGGCGGCGACGCTCCGGTCTATGCGGTGCCGGGCCTGGCGACCACGGAGCAGCTTGCACGGTTTCCGTCCACGGTCATGATCAACAGCGACACCGACGAACTGCGTGTCTCGGGGGAGGCCTTCGCTACAAAGCTGCGCGACGCCGGCGTGAATGTCGACGTCTCCACTGAGCCGAACACGGTGCACGGTCATCTCAACCGCCCGCACGAGCCCCCCGCGCACGAGTCGCTCGAAGCGTTCGCGACGCGCATCAACGCGCTCGCCGAAGCGACTTCACCCTGATCCGAGCAGTCGGCCGACCCACCTGCATGCTCAGGCCGCGTCAGGCTCCTCGTAACTCCGCGGATGCCACGTGGACAGTAGGACCGCGTGCGCGATCGCCAGCCCGGTCGCGATCGCGACGATCGTGAGCCACTGCGGAACGGCGTCCGACCCGGACCCGTTCACGAAGATGGCGCCGAGCACGGTCGTGGCGAGGATCGCTCCGACATATCGCGATGTCTGCAGGATGCCCGCGGCGACACCGACATCCTTCGGCGAGGCGGACGCGTACAGCGCTTGGCTCATCGCGATGCTCACCACGCAGTACGGGGCGCCCATCGCGGCGGTGATGAGCAGGATCGCGATCGGCGTCTGCGTCAGGCCGGCGATCGACAGCAGCGCGGCACCGACGATCAGGCCGAGTCCGCCGACGATGAGCGTGAAGCGCAGGCCGCGTGACTCGATCCAGCGAGCGCCGAGCGGCGTGAGGCCGATGGTCACTGCCGCGAGCGGGAACATCAGCAGCCCGGTGATGCCTGCGTTGTAGCCGCCGTGCTCCTGCAGCAGCTGCGGCAAGCCGAAGAACGCCGTGTAGTACACAAGGTTGAAGACCGCGAAGCACAGGTACACCATCATCAGCGAGCGGTTGGCGGCCAGCAGCCGCAGGTCGATGAACGGAACGGATGCCGTCAGCTCCCGCCACACGAACCCCGCGCCCGCGAGCACGGCGACCGCGAGCAGCCACCAGGTCGGCGACGTCTGGAGACCGAGCAGGAACACCAGCAGGGCCACGAGCATCCCGATGAAGAGGGCGACGCCCGGGATGTCGGACTGTGCGACCAGCGTGCGGAACCGCTGCGCGCGGCGTGGGGCATCCGCGGGGGCGAGGATCCTCGTGCCGATCAGCGACAGCGCGGCCAGCGGGACATTCACGGCGAAGATGGCCTGCCAGCCGAGCGTGCTCACCAGTAGCCCGCCGAGCACGGGCCCCACCGCTGCGCCTGCCGTGTTGGCGATCTGGATGCGTCCGAGCAGCCGCGGAGAGGACACCCCGGACTGCGCGCTCAGCGGTCGCACCATCGCGACGGCCGACGGGAATGCAGTGGCCGTTCCGATGGCGAGCCCGACGCGGCCGACGCAGACGAGCGCGAACGAGGGCGCGAACGGCGTCAGGGCGCTCACCGCGATGACGACGGACATGCCGAAGATGAACAGGCGGCGGGGTCCGAACCGGTCGCCGAGTCGTCCCATCAGCGGCTGACCGGCGGCCGACGCGAGGTAGAACGCCGTGATGACCCAGGTGGCCTCGGCGATGCCGAGCGCGAACGTCTTCTGCAGGTCGACGAGCGCGACGGCGATCATC
>NZ_JBQCIE010000020.1:0-22548 GCF_051954055.1 Humibacter sp.
CCCCGAAAGGAACCAGCTACGTAGGCAACGGCAAACCCCGCGGATTCATGAGCCGCACCGAAACCGTCACCGATGTCCTGACACACAAAGTGTCACCGATGTCCTGATGCACTTTCGTCACCGATGCCCTGAGACATCACAACCGTAGTCTCGGCTCCGCTGTCGAAGTCTCGAACGCACTTGCATAGTTTCGATGCGAACGCGCCGCCCAGAGGCCCGCCCGGTTCGAGCCCCCGGCCGGCATGGACTACACTTGCACAGCGCGGTTCACCACCGCTCGGGGATGTAGCTCAATGGCAGAGCCTCAGTCTTCCAAACTGATGGTGCGGGTTCGATTCCCGTCATCCCCTCTACTGGCTCTGACGCCGCTTTGACGCGGCGGCAGAGCCATTCGCATGTGTAGCCGTCGCGAATTTGTCCCCTGGACAGCGCGACGTATCGGTCTGCCAGGATGGGCGGATGCCGACGCGCAAGCCAGCACTACTCCGCGCCGTGTTCGTGGCGATCACGGGCATCCTCGCCGTCGGAGTAGCGGGCTGCGCCGCCGTCACCGCACCCTCGGACAGAGCGACGCACCTCTCCAGCGGAGGGCGGCACAGCTGCACACCGGGGTCGTCGGTGCAGCTCGACGGACAGTCGGGTTCGTTCGTCATCTCGGGTGAGTGCGGTGTGATCACCGTGCACGGCGACGGCCTCACAGTGCGCCTGGAGCGTGCCGCCTCGCTCGCTGTGGAGGGCCAGTCGGCGTCGATCACCGTCGAAGATCGCGTGGGGTCGGCGATGATCAAGGGCAACGGCATCTCGCTCACGGCCGACTCGATCGGATCCGTGCAGATCACTGGGCAGAGCAACTCCATCACCGCGCCGGCCCTCGGCTCGGTCATGGTGCAGGGCGACCACAACGCCGTGCGGACGCACCTCAAGCCCAGCGACTACCGCGTGACCGGACAGGACGACACCCTCACCCTCGAATAGGACCGCGTCGAGGCGTCAACGAAGGCTCCCGGTCTTTGGGAGAATGTCCACGGCTCCGACCGCCACGACCGCCCACCCAAAAAGGCCCGAACATGACACCAGACGAAGCAGCCGCCATTCTCGAGGTCTCGAAGGATGCCTCGGCATCCGACATCCTCGCCGCATACTCCGCGAAGGCGCAGGCGGCCGGTGGCGCACACGCGGGCGACATCGAGGCGGAGAAGGCCGAGGTGCAGTTGCTCGGCGAGGCGCGGGTCACGCTGATGACGCATCGCCAGAAGATGCAGGGCACACAGCAGCGCACTGCCGTCGCGCAGCGCGCCGCCGGAAGGGATGCCGCGCCCGGCGCACCGGAGTACGGCGAACGTGCCGAGGCGGCCACCTGGCCAGACGACGCCCCCGCGAAGGGCAAGGTGCGCACCGCTGAGGAAGAGCAGGTGCGTAAACAGCGATCGTTCGTGATCGCCGTGATCGGTCTCGTGCTCTCGTTGACCGCATGGGTGTGGTGGCTACTCGAACCGATCTCGCTGTTCGGCATGGGTCTGGCCATCTGGTCCATGGTGCGGGTGCGCGGCTACGGCAGCGGGATGTACACCGGAACGCGGGTTGTGGCCTGGTTCGCCCTCGTGCTCGGCGTGCTGGCGCTGATCGGCAACATTCTGCTGGTCGTGAACGGACTCAACGCCGCGAAGGGCTGAAGCGAGCCCTTCGCGGGTTAGCCCAGCCTCTGCTTCCTTGCGGAATGCAGGCGGCCGCGTAGCGTTGACTCGGACAACGAGCGAAGGGACGACTCATCCATGAGCAACACTGAAACCACCCCTAAGGCCACTACCAACCCCGACGTCGCGGCGGGCACGGCGCAGTTCCTGACTCCGGTGGTCATCGAACTCGAGGCGCTCGTGGTCAACGGCAAGCAGGCGCACTGGAACCTGCGCGGGGCGAACTTCATCGGCGTGCACGAACTGCTCGACACCCTCGTCGCCGACGCTCAGGAGTGGGCGGACCTCGCCGCTGAGCGCATCGTCGCGCTGGGCCTGCCGATCGATGCACGCATCGCCACCGTCGCCGCGAACACGAAGGCCTCGCCGCTCAGCGACGGGTTCGTGCAGTCCGACAAGTCGATCGCCGAGGTGATCGGTCAGGTCGACGTAGCACTAGATGCCGTCAACACCGCGGTGCGCGAGCTCGACGAGCTCGACCAGACCAGCCAGGACGTCGCGATCGAGATCGCACGCGGGCTCGACAAGGACCGCTGGCTGCTGTTCGCACACATCGCGAAGTAGTCGCGGCTAACGCCAGCACTCGAAGAGGGTCGTGGCCGCTAGGCCGCGGCCCTCTTGCTACGCCTGGCAGACGGGGCACCAGTAGAGCTTTCGCGCGGCCATCATCTCCATGACGATGTTCGTTCCGCACACCCGGCACGGCAGTCCCTCGCGCTTGTAGACCCAGTGCCGATCCTCACGACTCGCCATGGCTTTCGCCCAGTCCTCCGGGCTGAGGTCGTCCATCGTCATCATCTGACCGGTGCGCACGCCGGTATCGAGCAGGCGTGCCCAGTCCCGCCAGAGCGCACGGGCGGTGTCCTTCGGCACCTTCTTGCCCGGCGTGTGCGGGTTCAGTCCGGCGCGGAAGAGCATCTCTGCCCGGTAGACGTTGCCGACGCCGCTCATCACGGACTGGTCCATCAGCAGCTGACCCACCGCCGTCTGCTTCGAGGTGATGGTCTCGGCGACGCGGTCCTCGACCTCGGGTCCGTCGTCCACGAGAGGATCCGGGCCCAGTCCCGCGATCACTCTGGCTACAGCGGCCTCGTCGAGCACCTCGCACGCGGTCGGCCCGCGCAGGTCGGCCACGGCGGTATCCGTGAGCAAACGCGCCCGCACCGCACCCACCGGGGCTGGCGGGAAGGCGAACGCGGTGTCGTCTTCCTTCTCGGACTCCGACATCCGCAGCCGAGCCCTCCGCGGTGCACCCATGCTCGCGATCGAGTCCTCGCCTCGTGAGTCCAGCACCGGGGTGTCGAGCAAGGCATCCGGAACGTCCTCGCCGGGTACGGTTCCGCGCTGGTTCGTCTGTCCCATGCGGCCGCGGGCCGACCGGATGGTGTCGTCCACGGTGATCTCGCCGGCGAAGTCCCACGCACCGTAGATGCCCAGGTGCACACGAAGCCACAGCCCGTTCTCGAACTCGAGGAAGAGCTGCTTGCCGATGGCACGGGCATCCACCATGACCTGCCCGTCGATGAGCGCGGCATCGGCACTGAACCTGCCCTGCGGCGAACTGACGGCTACCCGCTTGCCGACGAAGTTGCGCTTGAACTGCAGGGCGATGCGATGAACGGAGTGACCCTCTGGCATCCGCGCTACTTGTCGACGTTCTTGCCGGCGATGTCGCCGGTCGCCTCGAACTCCGCCAGCTGTGCGATGCGCCGCACGTGCCGCCCCTCGAACGAGAACGGCTCGGCGATGAACGTGTCGATGAACGAGATCGCCTCATCGACCGTGTGCTGCCTGGCGCCGATCGCGATCACGTTCGCGTCGTTGTGCTGGCGCGCCAGCAGTGCTGTGCTCTCGTTCCAGACGAGGGCGGCGCGGATGCCCAACACCTTGTTGGCCGCGATCTGCTCACCGTTGCCCGATCCGCCGAACACCACACCGAGCGCCTGCACACCAGCCTGCTGGTCTGCGATGACACCCTTGGCCGCGTTGATGCAGAACGCCGGATAGTCGTCGAGCGGGTCGAACTCCTGCGGCCCGTGGTCGATGACCTCATGACCGGCGTCCCGCAGGTGCTGCTGAAGGGTCTGCGAGAACTCGAGTCCGGCGTGGTCGGTGCCGATGTGGATGCGCATGGGCACCAGTCTAGGGACGGCGATCAGTCGAAGATCGGGTCACGGGTTCTGCTGCGCTTGAGCTCGAAGAACCCGTCGTACGAGGCTGCAGCCACGACACCGTCCCACAGCGTGAGCGCCTCCTGTCCGCGCGGGGTCGGGGAGATGACCGGGCCGAAGAATGCGGTGCCGTTCACGGCGATGACGGGAGTGCCGACATCCTGTCCGACGCGGTCGATCCCGTCGGCGTGGCTCGCGCGCAGCTGCGCGTCGTACTCGTCGGAGTCGGCGTATCTCGCGTACTCCGCCGGAAGCCCGACCTCCTCGAGCGCCTCGGCGATGACACCGTCGGCGTCCTTGCGGTGTCCCGGGTGGATGCGTGCGCCCAAAGCGTCGTACAGCGGCTTCACCGCCTGCTGTCCGCGCAACTCTCCCACGGCCGTGACTAGCCGTGCGTACCGCAGGGTGCGCGGCAGCTTCGCGCGGTAGGACTCGGAAACGTCCTTGTCCTCGTTCAGCACGTACAGGCTCATGATGTGCCATGTCACGTTCAGGTCGCGGTGGGGTGCGACCTCATCGACCCAGCGCGAGGTCATCCAGGCCCATGGGCATGACGGATCGAACCAGAAGTCAACGTCGGTCATGATCACCATCTAAGCGGCCGTGCCCCGAAGCCGTGCGGGGTCAAAGCCGACTCAGTCTCGTCGGCCGCCACGACGCCGCATAGGCTTGACAGTCGGGCCGCGCACACGATGCGCCTGCGTCCGAGCTCGCGTCACTCAACGCTTTCGCAGAAGAAGGAGAACCATGCCAGGAGAGAACCTCACGCGCATCGAGGCGGCGGAGCGCCGTGCCGTCGTCGACACCCACAGCTACGACGTCACACTCGACCTCACCACAGGCGACGAGACCTTCCTTAGCACCACCACGGTGAAGTTCGCCGCCAAGGAGGGCGCGTCCACCTTCATCGACGCGATCACGGCGTCCGTCGACTCGGTCGTGCTCAACGGTGAGCCGCTCGACGTGGCGAGTGTGAACGACGGGGTGCGCATCCAGCTGAAGGATCTCAAGGCCGAGAACGAGCTGACCGTCGTCTCGCACCCCCGGTACACGAATACTGGCGAGGGCCTGCACCGGTTCGTCGACCCGGTCGACGGCGAGGTGTACCTCTACACACAGTTCGAGGTGCCGGACTCGCGCCGCATGTTCGCGGTGTTCGAGCAGCCCGACCTCAAGGCCGTCTTCACGTTCACGGTGACCACCCCGGAGAAGTGGGCGGTCGTGAGCAACTCCCCGGTGGCGACCGTCGAGCGGTCCTGCGAGGTCAAGACCACGGTCCTCGAGCCCACTCCGGTGATCTCGTCGTACATCACGGCCCTCATCGCCGGCCCATACTCGAGCTGGCACTCGGAGCTCACCAGCCGGGACGGTCGTACGATCCCCCTCGGCGTCTATGCCCGCGCATCCCTGGCGGAGTACATGGATGCCGACTACATCTTCGACAAGACCCGCGAGGGCTTCGCATTCTACGAGGAGCGGTTCGACGTGCCGTACCCGTTCGCGAAGTACGACCAGCTTTTCGTGCCGGAGTTCAACGCCGGCGCGATGGAGAACGCCGGAGCGATCACGTTCACCGAGACGTACGTGTTCCGCTCGAAGGTGACGGATGCCATCAGGGAGCGTCGCGTCGTCACGATCCTGCACGAGCTCGCGCACATGTGGTTCGGCGACCTGGTCACCATGAAGTGGTGGAACGACCTCTGGTTGAACGAGTCGTTCGCGGAGTACGCGTCGACGTTGGCGACGGCCGAGGCGACCGAGTGGCGCGAGGCGTGGACGACGTTCGCGGCCATGGAGAAGAGCTGGGCGTACCGGCAGGACCAGCTGCCGTCGACGCATCCCATCGTCGCCACCATCAACGACCTCGAAGACGTGCAGGTCAACTTCGACGGCATCACGTATGCCAAGGGCGCCTCCGTACTCAAGCAGCTCGTGGCCTGGGTCGGGCAGGACGACTTCCTCGCCGGCGTCTCGAACTACTTCAAGAAGCACGCGCACTCCAACACCGAGCTGCGCGACCTGCTGGTCGAGCTCGAAGCCACCAGTGGTCGTGACCTCACGTCGTGGTCGAAGCTCTGGCTGGAGACCGCCGGCGTGAACACGCTGCGGCCGCAGATCGAGACGGATGCCGACGGAATGGTGACCGCGTTCGCGGTGCTGCAGTCGGCGCATCCCGACTACCCGACTCTGCGTCCGCACCGCCTGGCCATCGGCTTGTACAACCTGCGCGACGGCAGACTCGTGCGCGACGGACGGCTGGAATTGGATGTCGACGGCGAGAGCACGGAGGTGCCCGAGCTGGTCGGCAAGAAGCGCCCCGACCTCGTTCTGATCAACGACGACGATCTCGCCTACGCGAAGATCCGCCTCGACGAGCAGTCGCTGAGCTTCGCGATCGAGCACCTCTCCGAGATCGAGTCGCCACTGGCGCGATCACTGGTCTGGGGATCGGTGTGGGATGCCACGCGCGACGCGGAGACGCCGGCTAGCGCCTACGTGCGCCTCGTGCTGGGCAACATCGGCGCGGAGACTGAGTCGACCACGCTGCGCACCACACTGAACCAGCTCGTGCTCAGCGTGCACTCCTACGTGGCGCCGGAGCATCGCGAGTCGTCGGCTCGGCAGGCTGCAGACACGCTGTGGGAACTCGCCTCGTCGGCGCAGCCCGGCAGCGACGCACAGTTCCAATTCGTGAAGTTCTTCGCCGCGCTCGCCTCCACGCCAGAGCAACTGGCCAAGGTCGCTGGTCTGCGTGACGGCTCCATCGTGCTGGACGACCTCACCGTCGACACGGATCTGTCCTGGGAACTGCTCACCTCGCTGGTCGCGGGCGGAGAGGCAGGAAGCGCGGAGATCGACGAGGCGCTCGCGGCCGACAACACCGCGAACGGCGCCCAGGCCGCTGCACAGGCACGGGCCGCCATCCCCACCGCGGAAGGCAAGGCCGCGGCCTGGGCGAGTGTGTTCGACTCGAACGACCTGCCGAACACCATCGTGCGGATGACCGGCCTCGGCTTCCAGCGCGTGCACGACACCGCTCTGCTCGAGCCGTACGTCGCGAAGTACTTCGACGCACTGCAGTCGGTCTGGGCATCCCGCACCTACAAGATCGCGGAGTACCTCGTCGAGGGCATGTACCCGTTCCCGCTGGTCGATCAGCGGCTCGCAGACGCGACGCGCGCATGGCTCGATGCGAACCAGGAGCCGGCTGCCCTGCGCCGCCTCGTATCGGAGCACCTGGCCTCGGTGGAGCGGGCGCTGCGGGCGCAGGAGCGCGACACGCAATTGGGGTGAGCGTGATGCGAGCTCGCTCGCATCACCGAGCCGATTGCGCGTGTTGAGCGGCGGAGCCGTGATCACGCGCAGTAGGCGACGATCGGGATGCATCCCACGGCGGAATCGACCGTCGGGTGCACCCCGATCATCCTGTGGGTGGACGACGTGGGGCAGGCGTCCTCCCTAGCGTTGAGACCATGATCGAAATCGATGGCCTCACCAAGAGGTATGGGCCCAAACTGGCGGTCGACCACGTCAGCTTCACGGTGCGTCCCGGCATCGTCACCGGATTCCTCGGCCCCAACGGCGCGGGCAAGTCCACCACCATGCGCATGATCATGGGGCTGGACAAGCCGACCGCCGGGAGCGCGCTCGTCTCCGGCAAGCCGTACGCACAGCATCCGTCGCCTCTGCACGAGGTGGGAGCGCTGCTGGAGGCCAAGGCGGTGCACACCGGTCGCACGGCGTTCAACCACCTGCTCGCGCTCGCGGCGACTCACGGCATCCCGAAGAAACGGGTGCATGAGGTGATCCATCTGACCGGCCTCGAATCGGTGGCCGGCAAGCGCGTGGGCGGGTTCTCGCTCGGCATGGGACAGCGCCTCGGCATTGCCGCCGCGTTGCTCGGCGACCCGCACACGCTCATCCTCGACGAACCGGTCAACGGTCTCGACCCCGAGGGCGTGCGGTGGGTTCGCGAGTTCTCGCGGCACCTCGCCTCGGAGGGTCGCACCGTCTTCATCTCCTCGCACCTGATGAGCGAGATGGCGCAGACCGCCGACCACCTGATCGTGCTCGGTCGCGGACGCGTGCTGGCCGACGCACCGATCGCCGACGTGATCGCCGGCGCCACAAGGCGGATAGTGCGCGTGCGCACACCCGATGTGCGCGCCCTCACCGCAGCGCTGGCCGGACCCGATGTGACCGTCACCTCGTTCGACGACGGTGCGCTCGAAGTCGCCGGGCTGAACGCGGCACAGATCGGCGACGCGGCAGCGGCTAACGGAGTCGCGCTGCACGAGCTGACCCCCATCGATGCCTCTCTGGAGGAGGCCTACCTCGAGCTCACCCAGGACGAGGTCGAATACCACTCGGAGGTGACCCGATGACCACGGCGACCGACACCCTGAACCGGCCGGCACCGACCGGGAGCCCGTTGGACGGCATCCGCCTGACCTTCGGCGGGCTGCTGCGCTCCGAGTGGATCAAGCTGCGCAGCCTGCGCTCCACTGTGTGGTGCCTCGGTATCGTCATCGTGCTCGCGGTCGGCGTGGCCGCCGCGTCTGCCGGGCTCTACCACTTGGAGAACATCTCGGCTCTGCCGAAGGATGTGGCCAACGGGTATGTGGTCTCTGCGGCCACCATCGGGCTGTCGTTCACGCAGCTGGCGGTCGCCGTGCTTGGCGTGCTGGTGATCAGCGGTGAGTACGCGACGGGCATGATCCGCTCGACCTATACGGCGGATCCGCGCAGGCTCGGCGCCTACTTCGCGAAGTTCATCGTGCTCGCCGTCGTGGTGTTCGTCGTGGGCGTCATCTCGGTCGGCATCTCCGCGATCGTGGGCACCGTGATCTTCGAGGGACGCGGACTGCACCCCGATCTGTTCTCGTCGAGCGTGCTGTTTCCGCTCCTCGGAGGGGCGGCGTACCTCACCCTGATCGCGATGCTCGCCTTCGCGCTCGGCTCGATTCTGCGCAGTTCAGCCGGCGGCATCGCGACCATCCTCGGCTTCCTGCTCGTTCTGCCCGTGGTGGCCTCGCTGCTGGCGCGGCTCACGCAGGCGACGTGGGTGGAGAACGCGGCGGCGTTCCTGCCCTCCGAGGCGGGTCAGCACCTCTACACCTACGTGCCGCCGAATGCTCACACCGTCGTCGCCGACGGCATAGTCTCGCTGAACGCGTGGCAGGGCGGACTCGTCCTGCTGGCCTGGATCGCGGTCGCCACCGTCGTCGGCGCCATCCTCACCAAGCGGCGCGACGTGTAGAACAGCGCGTCATTCGGCCGGCGTCCTTCGCCGGGACGCCATCCAGAGCGTGCGCCGCTTCGTTCGGGGCGGTGCACCAACCGGGGGCAGCCGGGTGCGACACCACCCGGCACGCGGATGCCCGCGAGCAGCGTTCTTCGCACTGCTCGCGGGCATCCGACGTTCACCAAGGCGGCGCCCAGGATGCACCAAAACGGCTCATTAGACTCGGTCGCGATGATCTTCTCCGCCTCACTCCCCCTCGCGAACGACGTCACGGACCCGAGTTTCTGGGGCAAAGTGCTCGCCACGCTCGTCGTCGTCGGCTGGAAGCTCGTGGGTGTCGCCGTGATCATCGGTGTCGCGATCTTCGCTGCATGGGTTCTCCGCGTCATCATCCGCAGGGTGGTGCGTCGGATTGTCACAGGTGTCAAGAACAAGCAGAACGTCGACGACACTCAAGCGCTCACAGCCTCACCAATCGCGGCAGTGCGCCTCGTGCAACGCACTCGAACGCTCGGCACGGTTCTGAGCAACATCGTCAATGTCGTCGTGGTGATCATCGCGATCATCCTCGTCGTCAACACGATCGACGCAACGATCCTCGGATCGTTCGCCCTGCTCACCGCAGCGCTCGGCGCCGGGCTCGGTTTCGGCGCCCAGAACATCGTCAAGGACGTGCTCAACGGTCTGTTCATGGTGATGGAGGACCAGCTCGGCGTCGGGGACGTCGTCGACCTCGGACCCGCCACCGGGATCGTCGAGGTCGTGGGCATCCGCGTCACGCAGATCAGGGACGTGAACGGCACACTCTGGTTCGTGCGCAACGGGGAGATTCTGCGCGTCGGCAACATGTCGCAGGGCTGGGCGCGGGTGATCACCGACCTCGCCGTGCCGTACGACGCGGATGTCGACGCGATCGAGGAGCGGATGCTCCAGGTGGCCACCGAGCTCGCCACGGCCCCGCGGTGGCGTTCGCGCATCGTGGAGAAGCCCGAACTGTGGGGCATCGAGTCGGTCTCGACGGATGCCATCGTGCTGCGCGTCGTCATCAAGACCCGCACGACCGCGAAGGATGACGTCGCACGCGAGTTGCGCAAGCGGCTCAAGGTGGCGCTCGACGAGATGGACGTCACGCTGCCGTCGCTCTCCAGCGTCGTGCTCACCGGGTTCGACGGCGCGGCCAGCATCACCGGTGCACATCCGCCTCGCACGCGCCCGAATCCCGTCGTGACAACCCAGGACGCCAGGCTCAAGAAGCGCAGGGGCAAGCGCGGGGCCCCGGACGAGGCCGCAGCCGCGCCGGCTCCTCGCGGTGCCCGAGCAGGAGCATCCGGTGCGCCCGCGACGGCAAAGCATCCCCAGGCAATCACGAAACCGCAGCCGACACCCGGTGACGGCGCTGCGGCGCCGCGAAACCCGTCCCCCGGTGAGCACGGACTGCAGAGCGATCACCATGACGAGGGGCAGCAGTGAGCGACGCGGTAGTCGAGAACTTCTACGACCAGGTCGGCGGGCACGAGACGTTCCGCAGGCTGGTGGACGCGTTCTATCGCGGCGTCGCCGACGATCCGGTGCTGCGGCCGATGTACCCGGAACAGGATCTCGGACCCGCCTCCGACCGGCTCAGGATGTTCCTGGAGCAGTACTGGGGCGGCCCAACGACCTACAGCGAGCAGCGTGGTCATCCGCGGCTGCGGCTGCGCCACCAGCCGTTCAAGGTGAACCCGGAAGCGCGCGACCGTTGGCTGTCCCACATGCGGGCAGCGCTCGATGAACTCGAACTGCCGCCGCTGCAGGACGCCACACTGTGGTCGTACCTCGAGCGCGCGGCGCACGCGATGGTGAACACGTTCGAGGAGTAGGCCGGCTCTCGCACGCAATACTGAGACGACGCGATCCGATCGAAGGAGACCCCGGATGCCGAAGGCCCGCGCCGGCGCCAGCTCGCCCGCCCCCTCTGCTGATTCCGACCACCGTCCGGCAGACCTGAGCGGCGACTTCGACGCCATCGTGGTCGGCGCCGGTCTGGCGGGTCTCGTGACCGCCTCCGAGCTGCTGGATCGGGGCAAGCGGGTGGCGATCCTCGAGCAGGAGCCGCCGAAGTCGCTAGGCGGCCAAGCGTTCTGGTCGTTCGGCGGGCTGTTCCTCGTCGACTCCCCGGAGCAGCGGCGCATGGGCATCCACGATTCCCTGGAACTGGCGCGACAGGACTGGTTCGGCACGGCCGGATTCGACCGCGAGGAGGATGCCTGGCCGCGCAGGTGGGCGGAGGCGTACCTCCAGTTCGCGGCAGGTGAGAAACGCGCGTGGCTGCGCTCGAAGGGCGTGAAGCTCTTCCCCGTGGTCGGGTGGGCGGAACGCGGCAGCGGCACCGCGGGCGGACACGGCAACTCCGTGCCGCGCTTCCACATCACGTGGGGTACCGGACCGGGGCTCTTGGCTCCGTTCATCGAGCGTGTTCGCCAGGGTGAACAGGATGGCGGAGCCGTGCTGGCGCACCGGCACCGCGTCGACGGGCTCATTGTCGAGGCGGGCGCCGTTGTGGGCGTGCGCGGCACCGTTCTGGCTCCGGATGCCGGGGAACGCGGCGTCGCCAGCAACCGGGACGTGGTCGGCGAGTTCGAGCTCCGCGCCCCGGCAGTCGTGGTCACGTCCGGCGGCATCGGCGGCAACCACGAACTCGTGCGGCAGAACTGGCCGGAACGGCTCGGCACTCCCCCTGCGAACATGCTCGCGGGCGTGCCCGCGCACGTGGACGGACGCATGATCCCGATCGCGCAAGACGCAGGCGCGCGCGTCATCAATGGCGACCGCATGTGGCACTACACCGAGGGCATCCAGAACTGGAGCCCGGTCTGGCAGAACCATGGCATCCGCATCCTCCCCGGCCCGTCATCACTCTGGTTCGACGCCGAGGGGAACCGGCTGCCCGCGCCCCTCTTCCCCGGTTTCGACACGCTCGGCACACTCGAGCACATCCAACGGACGGGCCACGACTACACCTGGTTCGTGCTCACCCAGAAGATCCTGGAGAAGGAGTTCACGCTCTCCGGCAGCGAGCAGAACCCCGACCTGACCGGCAAGGATCTTTGGCTTCTGCTGCAGCGGGTCAGGCCGGGAGCGCCCGGACCCGTCGAGGCGTTCAAACAGCACGGCGCCGACTTCGTCGTGGCATCCACTCTGCCCGAACTCTTCAGGGGCATGCGCGAACTGGCGGACGTCCCCTTCGACGAGAGCGCGATCGAGCGCACCGTGCTGGAACACGACCTCGAACTCGACAACGCCTTCTCGAAGGATGCCCAGCTCACCGCGATCACGTCCGCCCGACGATATCGCGGTGACAAGCTCATCCGGGTCGCGTCACCGCACAAGTTCCTCGACCCCAAGTCGGGCCCGCTCATCGCGGTCAAACTACACATCCTCACCCGTAAGACGCTCGGTGGGATCGAGACCGACCTCGGGGGGCGCGCGCAGAACTCCGATGGCGAGGCGGTGCGCGGACTGTATGCAGCCGGCGAGGTCAGCGGCTTCGGCGGCGGGGGCGTGCACGGCTACCGCTCGCTGGAGGGCACGTTCCTGGGCGGATGCCTGTTCTCCGGCCGGCAAGCGGCCCGCGGCGTGCTCACCGATCTCCCGTAGGATGCTCAGCCACGCAGCGACCAGGCCGGGCGCTTCACGAGCACGTGCCCGCGGCGCAGCGTCAGCCTCGTCCACGGTCCCGTCTCGTACACGATGACGGCTTCGTCCGGCTCGACGATGAATCCGAGCGAGTGGGCGGCGAAGCCGGCGCCCGCCGCGACGTATTCCAGTTCCGGCATGGGTCTCCCCCACACCTCGCCGCGAACTCGTTGCACCAACTGCTCGCCCGCCTCGTGCGGGATCGCCTCCGCCACCTCGGCGACACCGTCCACCGCAGCACGTTGCAGCACGCCGGCCGTCGTCTCTCCGACCCGGCGCCATCCTCCGCGTGGTGGTGTGATGCCAGCCCACGTGACGGTGCTCACCTGCAGCGGGAGCCGGATGCCGATAGGCGTGGACTCACCGTCGGGCTGGGGCGGAGCATCCGCTGCTCTGGCCAGCCGGTCCAGCAGGGATCTGGTGGGAACGACAGCGTCGAACGCGACATCCCTGTCGGTGGCGAACGTGCGAAGGCCGAGCACGGTCGGGATGTGATCGAGCAGGCTGCGCGGGTACAGGATCGCCGTGTAGGCGGCAAGAACGCCCGACCCGGCGACCAGCCGGACCGAGCCGTCTTCGACGCGTCCGGCGCGCGACAAGTACACCTGGAGGTCGGAGACCGCGAGGGCGTCGACCAGGGAGAAGAACTCACTCATGTGCTGTCTAAACTAGGGCACATTGCGACCGGCCACCGGCCGCGCGACGTTGGACTACGACCGCCGACGCAGTCGCGCTGCATGCAAGACGCGCATCCCGCCCGACGACGAGAGGCACCATGACGAAACCCCTCGACGGCCTGCTCGCCGCCCTCGACCTGACCGACACCGGCGCACGGACCGACGAGGACATCTTCACCGGAACCAGCCAGTGGATGCCGCACGGGCGGGTGTTCGGTGGACAGGTACTGGCGCAGTCCCTCGTGGCCGCCATGCGCACGATTCCCGAGGAGCGGGCGGTGCACTCGATGCACGGCTACTTCCTGCGTCCGGGAGACGTGAATCAGCAGATCACGTTCTCCGTCGACCGCATCCACGACGGCCGCTCGTTCTCCACGCGGCGCACCCAGGCGTACCAGAACGGACTGCCCATCCTGTCGATGATCGCCTCGTTCCAGGCACCCGACGGAGGGCTCGACCATCAGGTGGAGATGCCTGCGGATGTCCCGGGCCCGGAAGAGCTGAAAAGCGACACCGAGCTGCTGGCCGGGTTCGAGCATCCGGTCGGCCGCTACTGGCGTGAGGAGCGGCCGTTCGATCTGCGGCACATCCCGTCGCCGGTGTACTTCACGGTCGAGGGCGAGCACGTCGCACACCAGGCGGTGTGGTTCAAGACGTTCGGCGAGCTTCCCGATGACGAGAACCTGCATCGCGCGGCCCTCGCCTACGCCAGCGACTACTCGATACTCGAGCCCGTCATGCGACGTCACGGCGTGGCATGGGGAACGCCGGGACTGAAGATCGCGAGCCTCGATCACGCGATGTGGTGGCACCGATTCAGCCGGGTGGACGAGTGGCTGCTGTACGTGCAGGAGTCGCCGAGCGCGACCGGCGGCCGTGGACTCTCGCTCGGTCGCATCTACAACCGGGACGGGCTGCTCGTGGCCAATGTCGCTCAAGAGGGCATGCTCCGCGTGCCGCAGGCGTAGCGGGCGGACACCGCTCACAGCGATCGCCCGGGCGGGTCTGAGGAATACCGGGCAAGGTAGAAACTGCGCCCGCAATCGACACTCTCGACTAGGAGACCCGGATGTCCGGAATCCCGCGTGATCCCTCCCCCGCCGTGATCACGCGCAGAGCCGCGCTCGGCACTGCCGTCGGCGCCGCAGGCGTCTGCGTGCTCGCGGCGTGTTCCTCGCCCGGCGCCGGGTCGGGTTCCGGCGGATCGGGCAACGGAGGCTCCGGCACGGGAGGCTCCGGCTCCGGATCGGGCAGCACGTCCAGCCCGGACGCGGCCAACGGGATCGCGCTCAGCGACATCCCGGTCGGCGGGGCGATCTCCGCCACCTACAAGGGCGGCCCCATCGTGGTCGCGCAGCCGGAGTCCGGCACGGCCGTTGCTTTCTCCGCGATCTGCACCCACATGGGATGCGTCGTCGCACCGTCGGGCAAGCAGTTCGACTGCCCCTGTCACGGATCCGAGTTCAGTGCGAGCACTGGCGACGTCATCAGAGGGCCGGCCACCCGGGCGCTGCCGAAGCTCAACGCGACGGTCTCCGGCGGCAAGGTCACGATCTCTTAGCCGCGATAGAGGCGTTCCGGTTCAGCGGCGATGGAAGCTGATCGGCGGCTCCTCGTACGGAGACCAGGCGGCGCGCTCCCGCTCGTTGATGCGGCGAGGCCGACTGGACTCGCGGTCGACCAGCACGAGGGTCGTGGCCGCTCGCGCGTACAGCACGGACGGCTCAACTCCGACGGGCGACCAGACCTCGTAGCAGAGCTCCATGCTGGCGCCGCCGAGCCTCGCCACCCACAGTTGCACGTTCAGGGGCTGCCGCTGATACGGGATCGGCACCAGGTACTCGATCTCCTGCCGGGCTAGAAGACTCAAGGTGTCGGCACCGGGCCGGCTGTCGAGCACCGCGGTGGATGCGCCGAACGCTTCGCCGGCATCCACCTCGGCGCCTTGCTCGTCCGGAGCCCAGAACGCGAGGATGCGGGCCTCCTCGAGCAGGCGCAGCATCTCCGCGTTGTTCACGTGACCGTAGGCATCCAGATCGCTCCACCGCAGCCGGATGGGCACGTTCAACCGCACGATCAGTCCCTGGTGTTCCGGCCGGGCCTCAACCCGGCTCCATCGGCTCGGCAATGCGAGCAAGCTCTCATTGCTCTCACCTCAGTCGCGGGTGAGCTTGCGGTAGGCGGAGCGGTGCGGCTTCGCCGCGTCCGGGCCGAGACGCTCGATCTTGTTCTGCTCGTACGCCTCGAAGTTGCCCTCGAACCAGTACCAGTCGGCCGGGTTCTCGTCCGTGCCCTCGTACGCCAGGATGTGCGTGGCGATGCGGTCGAGGAACCACCGATCGTGCGTGATCACGACAGCGCATCCGGGGAACTCCAGGAGCGCGTTCTCCAAGCTGGACAGCGTCTCGACGTCGAGGTCGTTCGTCGGTTCGTCCAGCAGCAGAAGGTTGCCGCCCTGCTTGAGCGTGAGCGCCAGGTTGAGGCGGTTGCGCTCACCGCCGGAGAGCACTCCGGCCTTCTTCTGCTGGTCAGGTCCCTTGAACCCGAAGGTGGAGACGTAGGCGCGGCTGGGCACCTCGGTCTTGCCGACCTGGATGTAGTCGAGACCGTCGGAGACGACCTCCCACAGCGACTCGTTGGGGTCGATTCCGCCACGGGACTGGTCGACGTAGGAGATCTCGACGGTCTCGCCGATCTTGAGGTCACCGCCGTCCAGCGGCTCCAGTCCGACGATCGTCTTGAACAACGTCGTCTTGCCGACGCCGTTCGGGCCGATCACGCCGACGATGCCGTTCCGCGGAAGCGTGAAGCTGAGCCCATCGATCAGCTGACGCTCGCCGAACCCTTTCTGCAGGTTCTTCGCGTCGATCACGACCTGGCCGAGACGCGGCCCCGGCGGAATCTGGATCTCCTCGAAGTCGAGCTTGCGCGTGCGCTCCGCCTCGGCCGCCATCTCCTCGTATCGGGCGAGGCGCGCCTTCGACTTGGCCTGGCGTCCCTTCGAGTTGCTGCGCACCCAGTCCAGTTCGTCGGCGAGGCGCTTGGCGAGCTTGGCGTCCTTCTTGCCCTGCACCTGCAGCCGCTCGCGCTTCTTCTCGAGGTAGGTCGAGTAGTTGCCCTCGTAGGGGTAGAGGTGGCCGCGGTCGACCTCGGCGATCCATTCGGCGACGTGGTCGAGGAAGTACCTGTCGTGGGTGACCGCGAGCACAGCGCCGTGGTACTGCTTCAGGTGCTGCTCGAGCCAGAGCACGCTCTCCGCGTCGAGGTGGTTGGTCGGCTCGTCGAGCAGCAGGAGGTCGGGCTTCTGGAGCAGCAGTTTGCACAGCGCAACCCGGCGCTTCTCACCGCCGGAGAGCACGGAGACCGGGGTGTCCGACGGTGGGCAGCGCAAGGCGTCCATCGCCTGTTCGAGCTGGGAGTCGAGATCCCAGGCATCCGCAGCGTCGATCTGCTCCTGAAGCGTGCCCATCTCGGCCAGCAGGGCGTCGAAGTCGGCGTCAGGATCGGCCATGGCGGCCGAGATCTCGTTGAATCGATCGACCTTGGCCTTGATCTCGCCGACGCCCTCCTGCACGTTCTCGAGCACCGTCTTGGACTCGTCGAGCTCGGGCTCCTGCATGAGGATGCCGACGGTATAGCCGGGCGTCAGCTTCGCGTCACCGTTGGAGGGGGTGTCGATACCCGCCATGATCTTCAGGATCGTGGACTTGCCCGCCCCGTTCGGGCCGACCACACCGATCTTCGCGCCTGGCAGGAATGCCATGGTGACGTCGTCGAGGATGAGCTTGTCGCCCACCGCCTTTCGGGCGCGGACCATCGAGTAGATATATTCGGCCATGCGCTCCAGTCTATGGGCGCATGCGCGGTGCCTCGGTCGGTCGATCAGCCCTTCGACGACCTGACGGAGTCCCCTTTCGTCACTGGATCGGAACGGTGTCGCCGATCAGGCATTTGCCGGTCCTGAGCACGGGGGCGACCATGCTGTGATAGCCGCCGATATCCTCGCCGAACTGCCCGATCAGGCAGCCTCCGTTGATGAGAACGGAGAACTGCACCGACCCTGGCGTGAGGTTCACCGTCGTCCTGTCCGCCGTCATCTGCATGTCCGCCTTCGCGAAGCCCGCGGCAGCCAAGCCGTCGACGAACTGCTGCGGCGTCGGGTTCGTGTCCGCGGCGATCGTGCGAGTGTTCACGTAGTCGAAGAACGCCAGGTTCTGCTTCGCCGTACCCATGGGGTTCATCGTCGGCAGGGCGCCGGACGTCGTCGTCGGTGTCGACGACGCCGACGGCGTGGAAGCGGTCGGCGTGGGCGGCGGCGGCGCAGCGGTGCATCCCGCCAACGCCATCACGAGCCCGACACCGAGCGCCACGCGTGCCGCAACGAACATCACCGGTGCTCGCTGCTGCGTCGTGCGATAAGCCACCGATCCGACTCCCCTCACGCGCGCTCCCTCGGAGCGCAGACGCCCGAGAAGTCTAGGGTGCCCGGATCGGATCAGAGCAAGCCGAATCAGAACGGCGGCTCTGCCCCGGCGTACTCGAGTTCCGCCTGCACTGATTCGACGTCGTCCGTTGCGTTCTCCGACGAGGAAGCAGTCGACGGAACTCCGCCCGATGATCCTCCCGTGGCTTCGCGCGCACCGCCCGGCAGTGCCCAGCCTTCCGCGTCGACGGCCGGCTGGTCTGGAGCTGCCTCTGCTGTGTCGCTCCGCACCGCCGCGGGACCTTCCTGGCTCGCCGCGCCACCGACCGTCTTCGTGAACGAGCTCGTTCCGAATGCGAGGTCGTGTCCGATGCCGTCGGCCACGATCTCGACGGTGGTGCCGTGCCTGTCCTCCTTCTCCCAGTGGGTCACCCGCAGCCGCCCTGTGACGACGACGCGATCGCCCTTAGCGAGCGACTTCGCCGAGTTCTCAGCGAGGCGGCGGAAGGCGACGATCGTGTACCAATTGGTGTCGCCGTTCTCCCAATTGCCGGCCTCACGGTTGTACTTGCGCTGCGTCGAGCCGAGCCGGAACGTGAGCATCGCAAGCCCGTTGCCCACGATGTTGAGCAGCGGCTCCGATCCCACGTGACCGATCGCAGTGATGGTGTCAGGCATCCTCGTGCCTCCTCATTTCGGTTTTCTCTCCTGCGGATGCGGCACCTAGAATCTGGGCCGCGCATCCACAGTGCGCATGTCAGAACCGAGCGCGTGGGGCCGAGGACCGAACGGTGGCAACGCTGCACGACCAGCAACCTGTGGACGGAGAGTTCGAACCGGGCAAGGTGGAGTCAATAGCATTCAGGAATGCCCTACGTTGCCGCCGATCATCGCTACGACTCCATGACCTATCGCCGCACCGGCCGAAGCGGCCTCGACCTTCCGGCCGTCTCGCTCGGCTTCTGGCACAACTTCGGCGACACCCGGCCGCTCGACACGCAGCGCGCGATCGTACGGCGGGCGTTCGACCTCGGCATCACGCACTTCGACCTGGCGAACAACTACGGCCCGCCGGCCGGCTCGGCTGAACGGAATGTCGGGCGCATCCTCGCCGAGGACTTCGCCGCGTACCGCGACGAGATCGTGGTCTCCACGAAGGCCGGCTACCACATGCACGCCGGGCCTTACGGTGAGTGGGGCTCCCGCAAGTACATGCTCTCCTCGCTGGATGCCTCCCTCAAGCGCCTCGGGCTCGACTACGTGGACATCTTCTACTCGCACCGCCCCGACCCCGACACGCCGATCGAGGAGACCATGGGGGCGCTCGCCACCGCTGTGCGGCAGGGTAAGGCGCTGTACGTGGGCGTCTCGAACTACAGCCCGGAGCAGACACGGGCGGCCGCTGCGGCCCTCGCGGCCGAGGGCGTGCGCCTGCTGATCCACCAGCCCAGTTACTCGATGTTCAATCGTCACGTCGAGAACGGCTTGCTGGATGTGTTGAGCGAACTGGGCATCGGATCGATCGTGTTCTCGCCCCTGCAGCAGGGGCTGCTCACCGACCGTTACCTGGCGGGAGAGGTTCCGGATGACTCGCGCGCCGCGACCAGCGTCTTCCTGCGCCCCGAGAACATCACCGTCGAGTACCTGGACCGTGCCAGAGCGTTGAACGAGATCGCCGCCGGGCGTGGGCAGTCGCTGGCGCAGCTGGCGCTGACGTGGGTGCTGCGGCATCCGCAGGTCACGAGCGCGTTGATCGGTGCTTCGAGCGTCGCACAGCTGGAGCAGAACGTGGCGGCCGTGCATGCCGCGCCGCTCACGCCGGATGAGATCGCCGCCATCGAACCGTTCGCCGTCGACGGCACCGGCCGTCGATGAGCCCGGCGCCGGGCTCTGTTGCCGACGCCCGGCACGCCTTCCACGGGATCGTTTCCGGCGCAGGTAATCTGCGCAACATGCAGTGGTGGAATGACTTCTGGGGGTGGCTCACGTCGCAGGACGCGCAGCCGGTGATCTTCACCGCGGTCGTGCTCCTCGTGTCCATCGTCGTTGCCGGGTTGTTGTCGGCGTGGATCGCTCGCGGAGCGATCCGTGGGGTGCTCTCGCGTGCCGAACGCGAGCAGAAGGCCGCCGCCGTCGCCGCCCTCGTGGATGCCGCAGTGGAGGCATCCGTCTGGAATTCGCTGACCCCGGGCGAGCAGGTGCTCTCGGATCGATCCGTCGGTCAGACGGACATCCTCGTGCGGCTGCTGCCGGTCAAGGGTGCCGCCGCGGCGGCCGATTGGGCGGCCCATCAGCTGGCGGAGTTGAAGCGCAACTCGGCCACGTACGGCTACAGCCTCGAGCCGGCGATCATCGAATTCCGCGATCGGCTCGTGGAGTGGCAGAACAAGCCGAGACGAGCCCGCAGGCTGTTCCTCGAGGACTTGGAGCGCTGGCGGTTCGAGCGCACCACGACCGAGGAGACGGCGTACGCGGAACAGGATGCCTGGGTCGCGCGCCAGCACCACGAGCGGAACGCGGGCCCCACCGACACCGCGCCGTCAGACACCGCGGCCTCAGACACCGCCCCGACGACCGTAAGCCCATTCACGGCCCGTGCGGGATCGAACGCCGCGACGAATGCCTCGGGCGACGACACGGCAGCACTCGACTACGAGACCGCGGCGACGCCGGTCGGTGCCTACGCCTCCCGCAAGCCGACCGGGCTTCAGGAGGATTGAACCCGTCGAAGACTGACCGCCCGACCGCGATCGAGGAGTGAGGGGCCGCCACGCAAAGTGGCGGCCCCTCACCGCATCTGCCGTGCGGGTATGCGCCGGGAACAGCTCGAGCCGCGCTACTCCTCGAAGACGGGAGTACGCCACCACGCGTCGAATGGCGAAGCGGGGACGTGCCGCTTGTGCTCCGTGGAGAGGTACTTGGCCTCGATCGTCTCGGCGATCGCATCGGGCACGTCCTGGCCTTGCAGGTAGGCGTCGATGTCGCGGTAGCTGATGCCGAGGTTGTCTTCGTCGGTCTGTCCCGGAGTGTCGTCGAGCAGATCTGCGGTCGGCGACTTCTCGTAAAGCCGGGCCGGGGCACCGAAGTACTCCAGAAGCTGCCGCCCCTGGCTCTTCGTGAGTCCGGTCAGCGGAGTGATGTCTACTCCCCCGTCGCCGTACTTCGTGAAGAAGCCCGTCACCGCTTCGGCGGCATGGTCGGTGCCGACCACGAGCAGGCCGCGCTGGCCGGCGATCGCGTACTGGGCGACCATGCGCATCCGTGCTTTGACGTTCCCCTTCGTGAAATCGAGGAGGGGCACCTGGAGGGCGTCACCGTACTCATCGGCGACGCCGTCGACGCCACGCTGCACGTTGAATGTGACGACGTGCTGGGGCGCGATGAAGTCGAGCGCGAGCCGGGCATCCGCCTCATCCGCTTGCACCGCGTACGGCAGGCGAACGGCGATGAACTCGGCGTCGACACCGGATGCCTGCAGCCGCTCTGTCGCCAGCTGGCAGAGCTTGCCGGCGAGCGTCGAGTCCTGACCGCCGCTGATGCCCAGCACGTACCCGCGCGCGTGCGAACTCCGGGCGTAGTCGACCAGAAAGGCGACGCGCGCCTCCACCTCGGCGACCGGGTCGATCGATGGCTTCACGTTGAGTTCGCGGATGATCTCCGCCTGAAGTTCGCGCATACCTTGAACTCTATGACCGGGATGTTTCGGGTAGGCAACGGCTGGACAGCTCGCTCAGCGGTAAGCGGAGGCGTCGATCTGCACCGGGTATCCGGCCTTCAGGACCGCGAGCGTGGCGGGCGGAGTGATCACGGTGGCCGTTCCCGAGCGGGGACGGCTGATCGGTGGACCGTAGCCATTCGGCGACCAGCCCACCAGAGCGTCGCCGAGCACGAGCCGCGGAGTGTCTTGTTCGAGCACGAAGGCACCATCAGGCAATCCGACGTAGCGCCCTTCGTGCAGCCGCCGACGATGCGTGCGCGGATACAGCCGTTCGGAGTGGAGTCGCGCGTTCACGGCGCCAGCGGACGGCCGTGGGCCGCCGAGCGCATCCGTCCACGCCTCGAGGTAGGAGACGTAGGAGCCGCGACGGCACTCGGCACACGGGCGGTGTCCGGCGGCGAAGGCGACGGCCTCGTCGTGGAAGAACAGGAACGTGTAGTGATGCGGTGCCCACTGCGGCTGCTTGATGCCGCGGAACTCCAGCTCGCAGATCAGCCACAGGTCGCCCGAGTGGAAACGCACGATCTCATGGCCCTCGTGGATCTTGCCCCGGTTGCCCGTCCACGCACCCCGCAGTGGCGTTGCCACGATGTCGCCCAGCGGCGTCACCCGATTACGCTCCGGCATGCGCACCCTTTCGTCAAGACGATGATGCGCCCGGCCGCCGACACTGGCCGAGTGAAGACGTGTCACGCGCTGTGGAGAGCGTGAGAGGCGGCAACGCATCAGGCGCAGGAGGGCGCCCGTCGCTGAGGATGCCGTCTACCATCCGAATCGGTCGATCACTGAGAGTGTCGTCGGGATAGGACTCTTCGCAAACGCACCGCATCCTCACGATGGCCAACGCCGTCGCCAAATTCAACTGCTCGAGAAGGTGTGGCCGCTGCGGCTCGTCTGGTGTAGGCATCTCCTATGAGGTGGACAGTCCGTCGAATGGGGGTTCTC
>NZ_JBQCIE010000021.1:0-13992 GCF_051954055.1 Humibacter sp.
GCCACCGCCGGGATCATCCCCGCCGTGCTCGGCACCGACAGTGTTCCGTTGGATCTGGGTCGCACCGCTCGCGGGTTCACGGCCGCGCAACGGATCGCGCTTCACGAACGAGACGGCGGGTGCGCGTGCTGCGGAATCGACGTCGGCTACACCGAGGCGCACCACATCCTGTGGTGGATGCGCGACACCGGACCCACGAACCTGAACAACGGGGTACTACTGTGCCCACCCTGCCACGCACGAATACACCAAGACGGGTGGGACATCCGCGTCATCGACGGACAGGTGTGGTTCATCCCGCCACCGCACATCGACCCGACCCGAAAACCGCGGCTCGGCGGACGAGCACGATTCGAACTACCCCAAGCGGTTCCGGCCGCATGAATACGCGTGAGCCACTGGTGAGGACTAGGAGCAGCTACGAGGCGTGGTCGGCGTCGGCGCCTGTCCTGTCCGTGTTGTCCGTCCCGTCGGTGCTGTCTTCGTCGTCCTCCAACGACGCCGCTTCAGCCCCGGCGATGTCATCGGCCTCTACGTCGACATCGTCCGTGTCGTCGTCGGACTCGACGTCGTCGTGTAGATCGATGTCGATACCGTCGATGTCATCGTCCTCGTCGAGATCACCTTCGTCGTCGAGGTCGTCTTCGTCGTCGAGATCGTCGTCTTCGTCGAGATCGTCGTCCGGCGCGGACTCGCCCTCGGATGCCTCACCCTCGACACCCGCAGCACGCGCGGCCTCCTGGGCGGCCTGGTACTCTGCGAGGCGCTCCGACCATGGCACCCAGTCCGGCGCGAGCAGTGCCCGCTCACCGGGGAGGAGTTCCGTTTCGAGCACTACGGGCTCGGCATCGGCGTCCACGCGGGCGAGCGAGACGGTCCAGTGCCAGCCGGGATACCCGAGCATCGTGCACTCGAACAGCAGGGAGAGCACGTGCTCGCCCTCGACGACGTGGCCGACCACCGGCCCGATCGTGACTTCCGGCGTGATCTCCAGCAGCGCCGTCCTCGCGAGATCGTGGGCGGCGAGGAGACGCTCGTCGGCGACCGGCGGCTCAGCGACCGGCTCCTCGACCGCGACTTCGGCCGCCTGCTCAGGCCCCTCACCGCCGGACTGCTCCGACGTGTCACCGCCAGGCTGCTCCGGGGTGATCTCCGCTGTCTCGTCGGCGCGCTGCTCAGGCATCCAGATCGTCCGCCACACGCCGCAGCACAGCGGCGATCTTGCGGCCGTGAGCGGTATCCGGGTAGCGCCCGCGCTTGAGCCCCGCCCCGATACCGTCGAGGAGTTTCACGAGGTCTTCGATGATCACCGCCATGTCGTCCGCGGACTTGCGGTTCATCTTCGACAGGCTCGGTGCGCGCTCGATCACACGCACCGACAACGCCTGCGCACCGCGCTTGCCCTCGGCGACACCGAACTCGAGCCGCGTACCAGCCTTCACGACGGCACCATCGGGCAGGGCCGACGCGTGAAGGAAGACTTCGCCACCGCCGTCTTGGGCGATGAATCCGAAGCCCTTCTCCTCGTCGTAGAACTTGACCTTGCCGGTCGGCATGAGAGACCTCTTTCGGGGGAACGTTGCTCGTGCAACCTCAATTATCCTTGATTCGTGACCGACGAGACGCCCCGCCCTGCATCGCGCATGCAGCGCATGCTGGCGTTCATCGCGGCCGGGCTGGTCATCCTCTCGATCGTCTGCTTCTTCGTGCTGATCATCGGAACCTGGCTCGGTGCCGGTCCCGACCAGAATGCGGGCAGAGGCATCTGGCCCACGGTCGAACTGCTTCCCCTGGCCGCACTGCCGATCGCCTTCGTGCTCATCATCGTGCTGCTCGTCGTGAGCCTCTTCGGACGCAGCAGGCAGAACCGGAAGGCGAGCCGGTAACGGCCGCGGGGTTGCGCGTGACGAGTCCCGAGCTCACATGACCAGCACGCTGTCGCTGGCCGAACGACTCGGCGGACTCGATGACGAGAGCCTTCACGACCTCATCGACGGCCGCGGGCTCACCAGATCGCGCATCGAGGACTTCTTCGACCTGGCCGACGCGCTGCTGGAACCACCATCGGTGCAGCACGCGCTCGCACCGCTGCCGCGGCCGGTGCTCGCAGCGCTAGCGGCCCTGGCCGAGCACGGTGGCGCTGCGACGGCGGAGCAAGCGGCCGAGTGCCTTCGATCCTGGGGAGCGACGGATGTCTCCACCTCCTCAGTACGCGACGACCTGAACGCACTGGTCGACGCCTTCCTCGCGGAGCAGGTGGCCGGCCCGGTGAATGCGGCAGACGCGGACGGCGATGGCGACGGGCCCGGCGACTCGGCCAACGGCAGCGAACCGGTCTTCGCGCTCTACCCCGGCGTGGCGGCCCGCTTCACGGGGTGGGCCGACGGCGACGGGATGCCGGGGCGCAAGCTGGCGGCATCCGGAAAGCCCGCAGCGCTGGCCAGCGTTCCCGACGTGGACCGCAGGTTCGTCGACCGGCTCGCCGCCGAACGAGCATTCGTCGCCGCCGGCGCCGTCGCGGAGTTCGTGTACGAGCTCGAGCGCGAACCGGCCAGGGAGCTGCAGAAGGGCGGTCTCGCCCTTCCGGACACCCGCCGCATCGCTTCGGCGCTCGGGATCGAGGCCGAGGACGTCGCGACCGTGCACTGGCTGGCCGACAGCTCTGGGCTCGTCTCCCGGGAGGGAGCTGTATGGCTGCCGACGGACGCGGCGGAGGCGTGGGCTGCCCTCTCCACACCGGAACGCTGGGCGAGGCTCGCCGGAACCTGGTTGGACTCGGTGCCCGCAGACATCCGCCCGCTCATGGTCGAGCGGGCGCACGCCTCCTGGGGCGATGCGCTGCGCGGCTACGCGAGGTGGCGCTATCCGGCAGCGGACGCATCCCTCGACCGCCGGGTGAACGAGGTGGAGGCGCACGCCGAGTTCCTCGGCATCACGGCGAATGCGGCGCCGAGCACGGCGGGCATCACCCTGCTGCAGCGGGGGCCGGATGCTGCAGCCGACGTTCTGCGCGCCGCCTTCCCCGCGGAGGTGGATCGCGTGTACGTGCAGCACGACCTCTCCATCGTGGCGCCCGGTCCGCTGATCCCTTCTCTGGATGCCCGCCTGCGCACGCTCGCCGACGCGGAGGGCACCGGACTGGCGGCGAGTTTCCGGGTGTCGCCGTCGTCGCTGCACCGGGCGATCGCCGCCGGCGAGACCGCGCAGTCGTTGCGTGACTTCATCGGATCCATCTCGCTGACCGGGCTTCCGCAGCCCGTCGCCTACCTGATCGACGAGGCGGCGTCTCGCTACGGCCGAGTGCGGGTGCGCGCGGCCGATTCGTCGTCGGGAGCGGGGTCGGTCGTGCACTCCGGCGACCACGAGTTGCTGAACACCATCGCGGTCGATCAGTCGCTGGCCGCGCTCGGCCTGCGACCGGCATCCGACGCCGAGCTCACCTCGAGGTTCCCGATCGACGTCGCCTACTGGGCGCTCGTCGATGCGCACTATCCCGTGGTGGCCGAGGACGCGGACGGGCGGCAGCTGCGGGTGCGACGCAGGCTCGGGCATCCGGAACCCCGCGAGTCGACCGACACGGCCCAGCTCGTGGTGCAGCGGCTGCGATCGGCCGTGAGCACCGAGGGCCAGGGCGGTGCCGAGGCGTGGCTGAACCGCCAGCTCGAGTCGGCCGTGCGCTCCCGCACCATCGTGACCGTCACGGTCGCGCTGCCCGACGGGCGAGAACTCGAGTTCACACTCGAACCGACCGGTCTCGGCGGTGGGCGGCTCCGCGGCCGCGACCGCGCCAGCGACATCGAGCGGACGCTGCCGGTGGCGAGCATCCGGGCCGTGCGCACGACCTGACCGTGCCGACGTAAGGCGGCACAGCCCAGCGGGCACAAGGCCGGCGAGCATAGACTCGTCTGCTATGTCTGACGGACCCCTGATCGTGCAGAGCGACCGCACGGTGCTGCTCGAGGTGGCGCATCCCCAGGCCGAGGATGCCCGCCACGACCTCGCCGTCTTCGCGGAGCTCGAGCGCGCGCCGGAGCACATCCACACGTACCGCATCACGCGGCTGGGGCTGTGGAACGCGCGCGCCGCCGGGCATCAGGCATCCGACATGCTGGGGACGCTCGAGACGTACTCGAAGTTCCCCATCCCGCAGACCGTCGCGGTGGACATCCGGGAGACCGTCGCCAGGTATGGACGGCTCGTGATCGAACGCGACGACGACGGCGTTCTCGTGCTGCGCAGCTCGGACGAGGCGGTTCTGCGTGAGGTCTCCGGCGCCAAGCGCGTGTCGCCGCTGCTGATCGAGAAGCGCGACGACGGCGCGTTCGTGGTGGCGGCGTGGGCGAGAGGACACCTCAAGCAGGAGCTGGTCAAGCTCGGCTGGCCCGCCGAAGACCTCGCCGGTTACACCCCTGGTACCCCGCACGAGATCGCGTTGGATGAGACGGGCTGGCACCTGCGCGACTACCAGACGAAGGCGGTCGAGAACTTCTTCGACGGCGGTTCGGGCGTTGTCGTGCTGCCGTGCGGTGCCGGCAAGACGCTGGTGGGCGCCGGGGCGATGGCCACCGCGAAGACGACGACGCTCATCCTCGTCACGAACACGGTGTCGGCACGGCAGTGGCGGGACGAGCTGCTGCGGCGCACGAGCCTCACCGCCGAGGAGATCGGCGAGTACTCGGGTCAGGTGAAGGAGATCAGGCCGGTCACGATCGCGACGTACCAGATCCTCACGGCCAAACGGAAGGGCCAGTACGCGCACCTGAGCCTGCTCGACGCGCTTGACTGGGGCCTGATCGTCTACGACGAGGTGCACCTTCTGCCGGCCCCGGTGTTCAAGTTGACGGCCGAGCTGCAGGCGCGGCGCAGGCTCGGCCTCACCGCCACCCTGGTGCGCGAGGACGGTCGAGAGGGCGATGTGTTCTCACTCATCGGTCCCAAGCGGTTCGACGCACCGTGGAAGGAGATCGAGTCGCAGGGCTTCATCTCCCCCGCCGCCTGCTACGAGGTGCGCATCGACCTTCCGGCATCCGAACGGCTCTCCTACGCGGCGGCGGCGGACGACGAGCGCTACCGACTGGCGGCGACGGCGCCGGCGAAGCTCGACGTGGTACGCGCACTCGTCGCCCGGCACTCGGGCGAGCGCATCCTCGTGATCGGCCAGTACCTCGATCAGATCGACGAACTGGCGGATGCCTTGGGCGCGCCGCAGCTCACCGGTTCCACTCCCGTGGACGAGCGCGAGCGCCTGTACCAGGAGTTCCGAGAGGGGACGACGCCCGTGCTCGTGGTGAGCAAGGTGGCGAACTTCTCCGTGGACCTGCCGGAGGCCACCGTGGCCATTCAGGTGAGCGGATCGTACGGGTCTCGGCAGGAGGAGGCGCAGCGGCTCGGCCGGCTTCTGCGCCCGAAGGAGTCCGGGCTCTCCGCGAACTTCTACACGCTCGTCGCCCGCGACACCGTCGACCAGGACTTCGCGCAGAACCGGCAGCGCTTCCTCGCCGAGCAGGGCTACAGCTACACGATCGTCGACGCGGGCGCGCTGGAGCTGAAAGCGGAGGCCATTTCTGGCCTCCGCCGCGACACCAGCGCCGACCGCCGTCTCGGCGGTCGGTAGGACAGAATCGTTTGCGCCGAGTCAGCGCGGCTTAGGCCAAATACCGCAACAGAAGCGTGTCCCCGGAGCGCAGCACCTGGGCGAGGCGCATGTCGAACGGCAGCTGCGGCGCGCCGTCGATGATGCGCTTGCCGAGCCCGCCCTCCAGCACCGGGCTGACGGTGAGGCACAGCTCGTTCAGTGTGCGCTCTGCGGCGAACGTGCCGAACAGGTGCGGGCCGCCCTCGCAGTGCACCCGCCTCAGGCCGCGTGCGCCAAGCATCCGTACCGCGACGGCTGTGTCGACGGATGCCTCACCGCAGACGATCACGTCCGCCACCTTCGCGAGCGCCTCCCTCCGCGCCTCCGGCGCAGCCGCCACCGTGAGCACGACCGGCCGAACGGGAGCCTTCGTGAACACGTCGCTCGCCGGGTCCAGACCGAGATCGCCGGAGACGATCGCGAGCGTTGGTTGCGGCGCGAAGCCGTGCGATGCCCGCCACGCCTCGGATGCGTCATCCACGCGCATGCCGCCGTACCCCTCGACCCGCACAGTGCCCGCACCCACGAGCACGACGTCGCAGACGCGGCGCAGGAGCGCGAACACGCGCTTGTCCGCGGCATCCGAGAGACCGCCCGAGCGCCCGGCCTGGGTCGCGGAGCCGTCGATCGACGACACGAAGTTGACACGCACCCACTGGTCCGAGACGCCTTCTTCGTAGCCGGCGATCACGGCGTCGTCGTCGAGATCGGATGCCTGCGCCGGCCAAAGCGAGTCGATCGCGGCCCCGTCGTCACTCATCCGATCACTCCTCGTTGAAGTCGCCCATGTTGTGCTTCAGGTACGCGGGCTTCCGAAGGCCGAGGATCGCCTCCGTCATCCGCACGGCCGCGACGGACTCGCGCACGTTGTGCATGCGCACCACGCGCGCGCCCTGCGCGATGCAGAACACCGCGGCGGCCAGGGATCCCTCCAACCGGTCAGCGCGGTCGACGTCGAGCGTCTCGCCGATGAAGTCCTTGTTCGACACGGCCGCAAGCGCCGGCAGTCCGAGCGCCGCGATCTCATCGAACCGGCGCGTCAGCTCCAGCGTGTGCAGGGTGTTCTTGTTGAGGTCGTGCCCTGGGTCGATCACGATGCGCGACTCGGGGATGCCCAGCGAGACCGCGACCTCGACGCGGTCCTCCAGGAAGGCGACGACCTCCTTCACCACGTCGTCGTACTGCGGCCGTGGGTACACCGTGCGCGGCTCGGCGAGGCTGTGCGTGATCACGAGCGTCGCGTCGCTATCGGCCACGACCTCGGCGAGCCGGCGATCGTGGATGCCCGTGGTGTCGTTGATCACGTCCGCCCCCGCGACGATCGCGTGCTGCGCCACTTCCGGCTCGAACGTGTCCACCGAGACGACCACGTCGGACTCCCGACGTAGCGCCTCGATCACCGGAACCACGCGCGCGATCTCCTCCTCGACCGGCAACGCGGGCCCCGGTTTGAACGGGACGCCGCCGATGTCGATCCAGTCCGCCCCGTGCTCGACGGCGGTCAGACACGCGTGCACCGCGGCATCCAGAGCGAACGTCGCTCCGCGGTCGTAGAACGAGTCAGGCGTGCGGTTCACCACCGCCATCACGGCCACCCGCTGAGAGAAATCGAAGGTGTGCGCGCCGATCGTGCGGAGGGGATCGCGAAGCGGCGGCAGGTAGACGCTCACGCGTCCGCCACGAGTTCGTTCAGCGGCACGCTCGTGTCGGCCAGCCTGGATTCGTCCACCGGCCGCGCCTCACGGATCAGCGCCTGCACCTGCTCGTTGACGTCCCACACGTTCACGTTCATGCCCGCGACCACGCGGCCGTCCGGCGTCACCCAGAACGACACGAACTCGCGCCCTGGCACGTCGCCGCGGTAGACGACGTGAGTGCCATCCATCAGCGGCCGATAGCCGGAGTACTCCATCCCGAGGTCGAACTGGTCCGTGTAGAAGTACGGGATGTCGTCGTACTCCACGCCGCGGTCGAGCATGTTGAGCGCAGCGGTGCGCCCGGTGCCGATCGCGTTCGCCCAGTGCTCGCTGCGCATGCGCCCGCCGATCACGGGGTGGAACGGGTCGGCCGCGTCGCCCACGGCGAAGACGCCGTCGACGCCCGTTCGCATGCCGGCGTCGACCAGCACGCCCTTGCCTACCTCGAGGCCGGCATCCTTCGCGATGCCGACGAGCGGAGCGGCCCCCGTCCCGACGACCACTACGTCGGCGTCGACCTCGCCGCCCTCGTAGCGCACGCCGGTCACTCGGCCGTCCGCCACCCGGAACTCCTGCACGGCCGCCCCTCGCACGAGCCGCACACCGTGGTCGAGGTGTAGCTGGGCGAACACCTCGCCCAGCTCATCCCCGAGCGCGGTGGAGAGCGGCACCTGCGCGTGCGACACGACGGTCACCTCATTGCCGAAGCCCCTCACCGTCGCCGCGACCTCCATCCCGATCCAGCCGGAGCCGACAACGACGACCCGCTTGTCGCCGTCGGCTGTGGCCTCGCGGATGCCCCGGGAGTCCTCGATCGTCCGTAGGTAGTGGATGCCGGCCGCATCCGCTCCCGGCACGTCCAGCCGCTTCGGCGTCGCCCCCGTCGCGATGAGCAGCCGGTCGAACGGAACGCGGTCGCCGCCCTCCAGCACAACCGAGCGTCCCTGAAGGTCGAGGGAGTCGGCGTGCCGACTCGTGCGCAGGTCGACGTCGTGCTCGCGCCACCAGTCATCCGACTGCACCCACAGCTCCGACTCGTCCAGTTCGGCGAGATAGCCCTTCGACAGCGGCGGACGGATGTACGGCGTGTGCTCTTCGGCGGCGATGACCGTCAGCCGGCCGTCGTACCCCTCCGCACGCAGCGTCGTCGCGGCCGTTCCGGCGGCAAGACCGCCTCCGATGATGACGTATTCGGGTGCGGACATCGGTATCCCTTCCTCGGACGGCTTACTCGATTCTTCAACAGCCTGCCGGTATTCGGTAAGCCGGGTCGCCGTCCGCGCAGCGCTAAGGTCGCCCCCGGTTCGCACACGCCGGTCGAGTGGATGCCGCACGACAGACTCACAGGATGAATCCAGCCAACGCGCAGAGACTGGTGCGCATGAGCACCGGACCCCGCATTCTCATCGTCGACGACGAGCCGAACATCCGCGACCTCCTCACCACCAGCCTGCGATTCGCCGGCTTCGCCGTGCGCGCCGTCGGCAACGGGGCGCAGGCGATCAGCGCCGTGCTGGAGGAGGAGCCCGATCTCATCATCCTCGACGTCATGCTGCCCGACATGAACGGCTTCGGCGTGACGAAGCGGCTTCGCGGTGCCGGCTACACCGCTCCCATCCTGTTCCTGACGGCGAAGGACGACACCGAGGACAAGATCACCGGCCTCACCGTCGGCGGCGATGACTACGTCACGAAGCCTTTCAGCCTCGACGAGATCGTGGCGCGCATCAAGGCCATCCTGCGTCGCACGATGCAGGCCGACGACGATGCGATCATCCGTGCCGGCGAGCTCACGATGGACCAGGACACCCACGAGGTGTTCGTCGGCGACACCGCGATCGAGCTCTCTCCCACCGAGTTCAAGCTGCTGCGCTACCTCATGCTCAACCCGAACCGGGTGCTGTCGAAGGCGCAGATCCTCGATCATGTGTGGGAGTACGACTTCAACGGGGATGCCGGCATCGTGGAGAGCTACATCTCCTACCTGCGCCGCAAGGTCGATGCGCACTCGACGGAGCCGCTCATCCAGACCAAGCGCGGCTTCGGCTACATGCTGAAGGCCGCGAAGGTCTAGCCCCGTCACGCCCGAACACAGATTGACCGCTTAGGCTCGCTTTCCGTGGCGCACGTCATCGATCGATGGAACTCGATCTCGCTGCGCACGAAGATCACCGGCGTCACCGTTCTGGTGCTCACGTTCGGGCTGCTCGTCGCGGGGCTCGGCACGATGCTGCTGTTCAAGCCGGTGCTGATCAACCTGTTCGACCAGCAGCTCGAAGCCATCGCCTCCCAGCCCGACAGCATCAACGCGATCCTCCCGAGCGACGCGAAGAAGAGCAACGGACCCGTGATCGGGCAGAACAACACGGCCAGCTTCTACGTCGTGCTGTACGGGGCGGACGGCACCCCGCTCGACGAGAACTGGAAGACCGTTCCCGACGGCAAGAAGCCGGCCGTGCCGAGCCGCATGAGCCTCAACGAGGGTGCGGCGTGCGCCAACCAGGGCGCCGGGTGGCTGCAGAGCCGCGACGGCCTCAGCTCGTTCCGCAGCGTGTGCACGGTGGTGCAGCTGCAGGGAGCAACGCCGACGTACGGCACGGCGATCATCGCGGTGTCTACCTCACCTCTGGACATCACCCTCGCCAGCTACCTGTCGATCTTCTTCAGCTTCGGCGTCATCGTCGTCATCATCGGCGCGTTCCTGACCAGGGCTCTGGTGACCACGACGTTCCGGCCACTGCGCGAGGTGGAGCGCACGGCCGCGGAGATCGCCGACGGCGACTTCAGCCAGCGTCTCGGCGGCGCCACCCCGAACACCGAGGTGGGCAGGCTGAACCGCTCGTTGAACACGATGCTCAATCGCATCGACCAAGCGTTCAAAGACAGGGCTCGCACGATCGAGCAGATGCGCCGGTTCGTGGGGGATGCCAGCCACGAGCTGCGAACACCGCTCGTCTCGGTGCGCGGCTACGCGGAGCTGTACCGCATGGGCGCGCTGCAGTCGCCGGACGAGGTCGCCCAGGCCATGGACCGCATCGAGAAGGAGGCCGTGCGCATGGGCCTCCTGGTGGAGGACCTGCTCGAGCTCGCGCGTCTCGACGAGACGAAGCCGCTCACCCTTGCCGTTGTCGACCTCGTGCCGCTAGCGCACGACGCGGCGCTGGATGCCAACGCCGGCAATCCCGATCGCACCGTCTCCGTCGTGCTGTCGCTTCCTCCGCTCCCGCCGCCTCCACCCGGTCCGTCTGTGCAGGAGCGGGCCGCGGAGTACGAGACGGAGGATACCGGTGTCGAGCAGGCATCCACCGGCCAACGCCCGGCCGGCGGACGCCAGCTCCGCAACGCTAACGCGCCGAAGAACCCGAACTCGACCGGTCCGATCGGGTTCGCCGGTGCAACGCTCGCTCGCCTGAGGCGCAGGCCGCGCAGGTCCGAGCCGGGCCTGGAGACGGTGCCGCTGGAGCTCGCCGACATCCCGGAGCCGCCGACCGTGCGGGCGCTCGTGATGGCCGAGGAGAACAAGCTCCGGCAGGTGATCGCCAACCTCATCGGCAATGCGGTGCGGTACACCCCAGCAGGCAGCCCGCTGGAGATCGGCGTCTCCGCCGACCCGGAGCGGGAAGTCGCTGTGCTGTCGGTGATCGACCACGGCGAGGGCATCCCACCGCAGATCAGGGAGAAGATCTTCCAACGGTTCTGGCGCGCCGACACCTCGCGCACTCGTGAGACCGGCGGAAGCGGTCTGGGCTTGGCGATCGTGGCGTCGATCGTGAGCGCGCACCACGGAACCGTCGAGGTGGTCGAGACGCCCGGCGGCGGTGCGACGTTCCGGGTGACCCTTCCGTTGGCCGACTCGCCGAACGCGCCGCAACCACCCGCGAACGCCTGACCCCTCCCCTTCTGGCAAGGGATGCCGCCCCGTACTACCGCCCGCGTGGCAAGGCAACGAGGCGCGTACCTCTCCCCTTCTGGCAAGCGAAGCTCGGCGATTCGCCCGAGCAGCGACTGAAGGGCGGGTTAGCGTGGCCGCGTGCGCGATGACGAGTTGAGACGCCTGCTGACCGAGAGCAATCCGTGGTGGACCGCCGCGGCCCGCGGCGCCGATCCGACGGCCTGGGTGGCGGGCAACCGCACCCTGCGCGAACGCACCAGGTACGAGCTCGGCTATCGGGCGGGCATCCTCGACGATGTCGCGAGCGTCGAGCCCGACGGACGGCTCGTCGTGCTCACCGGGCCGAGGCGCATCGGCAAGTCGGTGGCGCTTCTGGATGCCGCAGCGAACCTCTGCACGCTGCCCGGCATGGATCCGCGTCAGGTCGTCTACGTGCCGTGCGACACCATGCGCGGCAGGGACGTCACCCGAACGCTCACACTGGCGCGCATGCTGACGCGCTCCGTCGACCAGCCGAAGCCGCGGCCACGCGTGTGGCTGTTCGACGAGATCAGCATGGTGACCGGCTGGACCAGCGCGCTCAAGCTCGCCAGAGACACCACGCCGTTCGGGGACGACACCGTGGTCGTCACCGGGAGCAGGTGGGCGCAGTCGGAAGACATCCAGGGCAATCTGCTCGCCGGACGGGCGGGGTCGAGCGGGTCGCACCGCATCCGTCAGCTGCTTCCGATGACGTTCCGCGACTTCCTCACCGCCGCCTACCCCGGCCTGCCCGTTGTGCCGGCGGTGAATCCGGCTGAGTTGCAAGGCGAGGATGCCAGGAACGCGCTCGACGAGCTGCAGTTCGTGGTCGACGACCTCGATCTCGCCTGGCAGGACTACCTCACGTGCGGCGGCTTTCCGCGCGCGGTCTTCGAGCACACGCGCGCCGGCGCGGTCTCCGATGGCTACGCCCGCGATCTGCACGCCTGGCTTCGCCGTGACGTCGATCCGGATGCCCCGACCAACACCACGACGCTGCTCCTGCGTGGCATCAGCGAGCGGATGAGCAGCCCCATCAACCTGACGACGACAGCCCAGGATCTCGGCTACCCGAGCCGGCCGACCTTCACCGCCCGCGTGGACCGGCTGATCAGCACGCACGCGGCGCTGCGTTGCAACCAGGTGCGCGAGCAGGGCGACCGGGTCGTTGGCGCACACTACAAGCTCTATCTGTGCGATCCGCTGCTGGCATGGATCCCCTCGATCGTCAGCCCAGGATTGCCCGCCCCCGACTTCGCGCGGCTCACGGAATCGGCGCTCGGCGTGACGCTGGCGCGCGCCATCGAGGCACTGGATGAGGGCCGCTGGCTCTCCGATGACTCCGTCGGCTACGCACGCACCGAGTCGAACAACGAGATCGACTTCGCGCCCGTTCGGGTGCCCCTCGACGGCGCGCACTCGACGACGGTGCCGATCGAGGGCAAGTGGGTGGACGCCGGATGGCGCGCGGAGGCGCGGGTCATCGATGGCAAGTACGGACGCGGCATCATGGCGACGAAGTCGGTTCTCGACCTCGACGGAGACGTGTGGGCCGTGCCTGCGCCGATGGTGGCGCTGCTGCTGGCGTAGCGGCTCCTCCTCCCCCACCGCCCGATCCGCTGCGCTGTCCCCCGATCGACCGTTTCGCCCCGAGCCGCACACTCGCCTCCCTAACGTCGGATGCGGTGGATGCGTCAACCCAGCGCAACGGGAAAGCCGAGCGCGGCGGCATCCGCCACGAACAGGAGGAACCATGACGACATACCGGGTGGACAGCGACCAGATGATCGCGGCGACCGCGGCCGTGCGCGGCTCGATGAGCCGCATCCAGAGCGAGGTGGCGGGGCTGCTCGGGCAGCTGACCGGGCTGCAGGGAACGTGGAGCGGGCACGCGTCCGAGTCGTTCCAGGGAGTCGTGAACCAGTGGCGTGCCACGCAGCAGCAGGTCGAGGAGTCGCTGGCCGCGATCAA
Source organism: Humibacter sp. (assembly GCF_051954055.1). Lineage (NCBI taxonomy): Bacteria > Bacillati > Actinomycetota > Actinomycetes > Micrococcales > Microbacteriaceae > Humibacter > Humibacter sp. The sequence goes on from NZ_JBQCIE010000021.1 coordinate 13,217, forward strand.
CCAGGCGCTCGGGCAGGCCGGGCAGCACTATGCCGAGGTGGAGCTGACCAACACGAGGCTCTTCGCCGTGTGAGGCTCTGAAGCTCTGTACCGATCCAGCGCCGAGGACGCAAGAAGGGCGCCCCGAGGGGCGCCCTTCCGCGTAGGAGTACGGACTTTTCTTAGAAGTCCATGCCACCGGCGTCGCCACCGGGGACCGGAGCGGCCTTCTCCGGCTTGTCGGCGACGACGGCCTCCGTGGTGAGGAACAGACCGGCGATGGATGCCGCGTTCTGCAGAGCGGAACGGGTCACCTTGGCCGGGTCGATGATGCCCTGCTCGAGCAGGTCGCCGTACTCGCCCGTCGCGGCGTTGAGGCCGTGACCGGCGGGCAGCTCGGCCACCTTGGCGGCGACGACGCCCGGCTCGAGGCCTGCGTTGAGAGCGATCTGCTTGAGCGGAGCCTCGATCGCGACCTTGACGATGCTCGCGCCGGTCGCCTCGTCACCGTTCAGCTCGAGCGTGGCGAACGCCTCCTTGCCGGCCTGGATCAGCGCGACGCCACCACCGGCGACGACGCCCTCCTCGACGGCGGCCTTCGCGTTGCGAACAGCGTCCTCGATGCGGTGCTTGCGCTCCTTGAGCTCGACCTCGGTGGCCGCGCCCGCCTTGATGACGGCGACGCCGCCGGCGAGCTTGGCGAGGCGCTCCTGCAGCTTCTCGCGGTCGTAGTCGCTGTCGGTGTTCTCGATCTCGTTGCGGATCTGCTGCACGCGGCCGGCGATCTGCTCCGGGTC
>NZ_JBQCIE010000022.1:0-7976 GCF_051954055.1 Humibacter sp.
CGATGAGGTGACGCTGGATGGAGTGCGCGACGACATCTCGGTGACCCTTCGATACGTCGAGGCGTGGCTGCGTGGCACGGGAGCCGTCGCGATCGACAACCTCATGGAGGATGCCGCCACCGCGGAGATCGCGCTCTCGCAGCTGGGGCAGTGGAACGAGAAACGAGACCTCACGCGCGAGGGAGTGCTCGTCGACGTGCCGCTGATCCATCGGCTGCGCGACGAGATCCTGGCCGAGCTGCCGCGCACGCCGCACGATCGGTTCGACGATGCGGCCGCGGTGCTCGAGCGGGTGGCGCTGCGGTCGGAGTACCCGGCGTTCCTCACGATCGTGGCGTACACCCGGTACCTCGACGAGCATGGTGGCGCGTCCGCAGAACTCGGCCAGGCGCGCATCCCAGCGGCGCGGGAGGTTGCCGCCGCGGCGTGAGCGGCCCGATCGCATCGTACGATCGGCCGGAAAAGTTCCGATCCGCCGGATGACGGCGGCGTTTCGTCCCGGCCGATCGTGCGATTTCCGGGCGAGCTCGCGATGCCCCTAATGTTTCTGCATGGGCGAAGCGACGATCCGGCGGGCGACGGCGGAGGATGTCGACAGGCTCGCGTTCGTCGCGGCCGTGACGTTCCCACTGGCGTGTCCTCCGCACACGACGAGGGAGGATGCCGCTGCGTTCGTCGTCGAGCATCTGTCGGCCGACGCGTTCCACGGATACCTCGCGGATCCCGATCGCATCCTCCTGATCGCGGAGGAGGACGGCCGCGCCATCGGTTACACGATGCTCGTGCTCGGTGAGCCGCACGACAAGGACGTCGCCGCCGCGATCACCCTGCGCCCCACGATCGAGTTGAGCAAGTGCTATGTGTTGCCGGGGCACCACGGGCGAGGCGTCGCGGGCCGGCTGATGCAGGCATCCATCGACGCGGCACGCGAGCGCGGAGCAGCCGGCATCTGGCTCGGCGTAAACCAGGAGAACGAGCGCGCGCAGCGCTTCTACGCCAAGAGCGGTTTCAGGCAGGTGGGAATCAAGCGCTTCCGGGTCGGCGAGCGGTGGGAAGACGACTACGTGCTGGAGCAGCCGCTCGCAGTGGAGGCGACCTCCGTCGCCTGATCCGCGGACGCAGCTAGACGCGGCCGGAGGCGAGCACGCCGATGAGCTGGCTCGCCAGCCGCACCAGCAGTTCGATCTCGTCCTCGTCCCGATCGACCCACCGGCACTCCGGGTCTCCGACCGGCACGAAGCCGTCGTGCCGCTCCCACACGAACAGCGTGCGCTCCGCACCGAGCACGTACTGCTGCCACCACACCTGGCGCAGGTAGTGCCGCGGGATGCTCCGCCACGGCTTGTTGGTCGTCTTGATCTCCGCGAGCTCGAGGCGTCCGGTTTCGCGGGCCGCCAGTCCGTCCGGGGTCGCAAGGTGCCGGCGGTCGCCCACCGCGTGGAACAGCGCATCGCTCGGCGAGATGCCGTGCTCGCGCAGAACCCATTCGGCGATCTTCGGTTCGCGCGCCTTGCCGTGCTCCGTGAAGACGTTGCCGCTGAAGCCCGACCCGTGCACCTTCTGCCGAGCGGCCGCCAGGATGGATGCCTGCGTCGACAGCTTCGCGACATCCGTCGCCGTGATGCCGCGGGCCCGGGCACGCAGCCATGCGACCCGGTCGGATGCGTGGGCGAGGATGCGCCGCTCGTGCGGCTTCAGGGGCTGTGCGACCGACGCGGCGCCCGCCGGATGCAGCATCGCCTCGAGCTCCTCGTCGAACAGAGAGAGCATCGTGTCGGTCACCGCTCCATTGTGCCGCCTGCCCACCGACGCCCTGTCGCCCGGAACGCGAGTCGCTCCACTTCTCCTCCCTATCGACTGTCGTCGAGCGCTTCTCCACCATGGCCTTCACAGGAAGAGAACCGGACGAGGAAGCGTGACATCGTGGAGCACCCAAGAGACAATGAGGAGGTGCACATGAACGATCCCGAGATCTGGACGGTGATAGGAGTATTCGCCGCAGCGATGCTGGGCGGACTCACTCTCGTCGTGACCAGCCTGTCTCGAGTGATCCGTGCCGAGGTGGGCGGATTACGTGCTGAGCTCCGCGCTGAGCTGAGTGGCGTGAATTCGCGACTCGATGCAACCAACACCCGGCTCGAGCACCTCGACCGCGATGTGCAGGCGCTGACGAGGCGGGTCTGGGGCGCCGAAAGCGACTCCTGAGCCACGCCGCGCTCAGGCCGGATCGAGCAGGTGCTGCGCGACCATGATCGCCGCCCCCAGCACACCGCCCGTTTCCCCGGCGGATGCCGCGACGATCTGCAGGTGCTGGGTGGCCAGCGGCGTCGACTGCCGGTACACGACCTCGCGCACCCCGGCCAGCAGCTGTTCACCCGCCCGCGCGATGGAGCCGCCGACGACCACCACCGATGGGTTGAACAGGTTCACGCACGTGGCGAGCACCTCGCCGAGGTCGCGTCCTGCCTGACGGATGCCCGCAACGGCATCCGCGTTCCCGGCACGTGCCAGCGCCAGCACGTCGGCGCTCGAGGTCGCCGGCGTGCCGCGCTCGGCGATGTAGCGCGCGATCGCCGGCCCACTCGCGAGTGCCTCGAGGTCGGCATCCTCGTCGCCGTGCCGCGGGGTGTCGCGGGTGAACGGCACGCGCACGTGCCCGAGGTCGCCCGCCGAACCCGCTGCACCGCGCTGCAGCCGTCCCCCGGCGATGATGCCAAGGCCGATGCCGGTGGACACCTTGACGAACAGCAGGTCGTCTTCGAGCGGCCATGACACGGCGTGCTCGCCGAGCGCCAGCACGTTCACGTCGTTGTCGACGAGCACGGGAACGTCGAACGTGCGCCGCACGTAAGACGGAACGTCGAAGCGATCCCAGCCAGGCATGATGGGCGGGTTGATCGGCATTCCGGTGGAGTGCTGAACCGGGCCGGGGAGGCCGATGCCGACACCGGCGAGCTCCGAACGCGGTCTGCCGCTCGCCTTCACGAGCCGCTTCGCCGTGTGAAGCGCCCAGCCGAGCACCGGCTCGGGGCCGTCGGCGATCGTGAGCGGTGCGGACTCCGAGGCGAGCACGTTGCCGGCGAGGTCGGCGATCGCGATCACCCCGTGCGTGGCGCCGAGATCGATGGCGAGGATGATGCGGGCTCCCGCATTGAACACGACTCGCGCGGGCGGGCGTCCGCCCGAGGAGGCCGCATCGGGCGCGGGCATGATGAGGCGCGCATGCATCAGGGCGTCGATGCGGGACGCCACCGTCGAGCGGGCGAGTCCGGTGATCTCCGCGAGCTGCGCCCTGGTGCGGGGGATGCCGTCGCGCAGGATCGCGAGCAGGTCGCCGGCATCTCTCGGGACGAGGCCACCCGGCGTCGTCGAACCGGCGGAACCGGTTGAGAGGGACGACGCGGACATAGACCGATTGAATCACAAGCGCCGATCGCAGCCCAGAAGTGGGTGGCAAAGACGCAACTTTTGCTGGACTGGTGGCAGAAGTGTGATTCAATCGATTCGACCGTGGGATGCCGACGGGCGTCATCCCTCACCCAGCGGCCACATCGCAACGAGGAGAAACGTGACCACCTCACCTCTTTCCGTGCAGCTCTACACCGTGCGTGAAGCGCTGCAGGACGACCTGCAGGGCACCCTGAACAAGCTCGCCGAGGTGGGCTTCACCCAGGTCGAGCCGTTCGCCTTCACCAACTTCCCCGGGCTCGGCGAGGCGCTGTCGTCTGCCGGCCTCTCCGCCCCGACTGTGCACGTGCACTTCCTCGGCGAGAGCGACGAGGACATCGCCGGGATCTTCGACGCGGCGCGCGAGCTCGGCATCCAGACCGTCATCGACCCGCACGCGCCAGACGAGCTGTGGAAGACCGCCGAGGGTATCGACGGGATCGCGGCGCAGCTGAACCACGCTGCGAAGCTCGCCGCCGAGCGAGGACTTCGCGTCGGCTACCACAACCACGCGCACGAGTTCGAGAACAAGATCGACGGGCAGAACGGGCTGGAGTACCTGGCGTCGAAGCTCGACCCCGAGGTCGTCATCGAACTCGACACCTACTGGGTCGCCGTCGGAGGCGAGAACCCGGTGGACGTGCTCGGCCGGCTCGGCGACCGGGTCGTCGCCCTGCACATCAAGGACGGCCCGGCGACGAAGGAGACTAAGGACCAGGTCGCTGTGGGCGCCGGCAGCCTGCCCATCCGCGAGATCATCGAGGCCGCACCCAACGCGCTGCGCGTCATCGAGCTCGACGACTCGCGCGACAACCGTTTCACCGCTGTCGCAGACAGCTTCGCATTCCTCACGAAGGAGGGTCTTGCATGAGCGAGTTCACGAGCGCCTCGGAAAGCGCTGTTGAGGCCACGAAGACCGGGCCCGTCGGCGTCGGCGTCATCGGCGCCGGCAACATCTCGACGCAGTACCTCACCAACCTCACCGCGTTCCCCGACGTGGACGTGCGGTTCATCGCTGACATCATCCCGGAGGCCGCGGCGGCCCAGGCGGAGAAGTTCGGCATCCCGGCGCACGGCAGCGCCGAGGAGCTGCTGGCCGACCCCGAGATCGAGATCGTGGTGAATCTCACCCTTCCGCAGGTGCACGCGGAGGTCGACCTTCAGGTGCTCGCCGCCGGCAAGCACGTGTGGAGCGAAAAGCCCATCGCACTCGACCGCGAGAGCGGGCAGCGCGTGCTCGCCACGGCGAGGGCTGCGGGCCTCCGTGCGGCGTGCGCGCCGGACACGTTCCTGGGTGCAGGTATCCAGACGGCGAGGCGGATGCTCGAGGCCGGCGCCATCGGCGAGCCGCAGACCGCGCTCACCATCATCCAGAACCCGGGCCCCGAGTCGTGGCACCCGAACCCGGCGTTCCTGTTCCAGGAGGGCGCGGGTCCGCTGTTCGACATCGGCCCGTACTACGTCACAACCCTCATCCAGCTGTTCGGCCCGGTGAAGCGTGTTGCGGCCGTGGCGTCGAAGGCGAAGCCGGTGCGCACGATCGGGTCTGGTCCGCTGGCCGGGCAGACGTTCGAGGTGACCGTGCCGACGCACGTCACGGCCGTGTTCGAGTTCGAGAGCGGGCAGACGTCGCAGAGCATCTTCAGCTTCGACTCGAAGCTGGGTCGCACCCTGTTCGAGGTCACTGGCGTCGACGGAGCGCTCGAGCTGAACGACCCGAACATGTTCGTCGGCGACCTCGTGCTGCACACCGACGGCGAGCCGGAGACGATCACGATCGAGGGCGAGAAGGCAGCGCGCGGCACCGGCGTCGTGGAGCTCGCGCGGGCCATCCGTGCAGGCGTGCCCGAGCGCGCGAGCGGAGAGCAGGCGCTGCACGCGCTCGACGTCATGGTCTCCACGATCGAGGCCGCTGAGCGCGGCGAGTGGGTGGATGTCGAGAGCACGTTCACGCCCACCCCTGCGCTGCCCGAAGGGTGGGACCCGGCCGAGGCCACGCTCGTCTGATGGCGGCGAACGCGCAGGACCGGCGGAGCGCCGGCCCGGTCGGCGTCGGCATCGTCGGCGGCGGATTCATGGCGACGGTGCACTCCCGGGCGGCGCGAGCCGCCCGGGGGCGCCTGGTCGGGGTGGTCTCCTCGCGTCCGGAACGCGCCGTTCGCGCTGCCGAGGAGCTGGGCATCGAGAACGCCTTCGGGTCGCTGCACGACCTGATCGCCGACGACCGCGTCGAGGTCGTGCACGTCACCACGCCGAACGCCCTGCACGCTGAGCAGGCGCTCGCGGTGATCGAGGCGGGCAAGCACGTCGTGTGCGAGAAGCCGCTGGCGACGACGGTGGCGGATGCCCGCACGCTGACGGATGCCGCGGCATCCGCCGGCGTCACCGCGACGGTTCCGTTCGTGTACCGCTTCCACCCACTGGTTCGCGAGGCACGCGCTCGGTTCGCCTCGGGAGAGACGGGCCGGCTGCTCACGATCGCCGGATCGTACCTGCAGGATTGGCTGCTCGAGTCCGGTGACGACAACTGGCGTGTGGACAGCGCCGCAGGCGGGCGGTCGCGCGCGTTCGGCGACATCGGGTCGCACCTCGTCGACTTCATCGAGTTCGTCACCGGTGACCGCGTCTCGATGGTGGCGGCGACGAAGCGCACGTTCTTCGACTCGCGCGCCGAGCACAGCGCGATCACGACCGAGGACGCCGTCGCTGTCGCCGTGCAGACATCCGGCGGCGCGATCGGCACGCTGCTCGTGTCGCAGGCGGCGCCCGGGCGCAAGAACCGGCTGCACGTCGAGCTCGCGGGATCGGCCGAATCCGTCGTGTTCGATCAGGAACAGCCCGAGACGCTGTGGGTGGGGCGCCGCAAGGGCTCGCTGCTCATCCCCAGGGACGCCGATCAGCTGGCGCCGGATGCCGCGCGGCTCGTGACGACCCCCGGCGGTCATCCGCAGGGTTACCAGGATGCCTTCAACGCGTTCGTTGCCGACAGCTACGCGGCGATCGCCGGCGAGGCCCCCGACGGCTTGCCGCGCTTCGAGGACGGTTTGCGCGCCGCGGCAGTGGCAGAGGCGGTCATGGACTCGGCCGATACCGGCACCTGGGTCGAGGTGTAGCGCCTTCTCGTCGCTCGTGCCCCCAGTTCGGTGGATAGCGGCCGCGCTCACCGTCTCATCGAACGGGAAAGGGCCCGTCGGACTGGTATCGGTGGTCCCAATGGATCGTCGAGTGTTCCTGGTCGGGCTGGCCGCCACAGCCGTCACTGCGCTGAGCGGATGCTCGTTGCAGAAGAGCGAAGCAGTAGGCACTCCCGCGCCGACCTCCTCCTTGCCAACACCGACGCCCACGCCGCGGCCGACTCCGACGGATTCGCCGGCGCCGTTTCCCGTCGTGAGGAAGTATCCGATCACGCCGGGTGAGAGGATCACGGGTCTTCCCGGAGACGGAAACCTGATGGCGTGGACGGTCGACGACGGCGTCTCATCGCACGTCGTCGGCGCCTATGCACAATTCGCCCACGATAGCGGTATCCGGCTGACCTTCTTCCTGAACGGGGTCAATGCCTCCTGGACCGAGAACGCGCCCGCGTTGCGACCCCTGGTGGAGAGCGGACAGGTGCAGCTGGGCAATCACACCTGGGATCACGCGGACCTCACGAAACTGTCGGACGGCGGCATCACTCAGGAGCTTCAGCGCAACGGGGAGTTCATCCGGAACACGTACGGCGTGGAGGCCGCGCCCTTCTACCGACCGCCGTACGGATATCTCAACCATCGCGTCGCCTCCGTCGCCTCGTCGATCGGCTACACCGCGCCGGTGATGTGGTACGGGTCGCTGGCCGATTCCGGGCTCCTGAGCCCGCAGCAGATCGTGGCGAACGCGAACCGATGGTTCCTGCCGCAGCACATCGTCATCGGGCACGCGAACTACGACCCGGTGACGCAGGTGTACGGGCAGTTGCTCGACATCCTCCGCGAACGCCGGCTACGCACGGTGACGCTGCGCGACGTCTTCGTGGCCTGACCCTCACGTGAACCGGACGTATGGTGCGCTCGGCGGCACCGGAAGGGCATGGGCGCCTACGCGACCTCCTTCACCTTGCCCTGCTTGAGGTGCAAGCGGCGCTGTGCGCGACGTGCCACCGCGGAGTCGTGGGTGACGATCACGAGGGTGAGGCCGCGGTCGCGCCAGAGCCCCTCCAGAAGGTCCATGATCTCGTCCCGCGTCTCTTCGTCGAGGTTGCCGGTCGGTTCGTCCGCCAGCAGCACGTCCGGCTCCTTCACGAGTGCCCGCGCGATCGCGACGCGCTGCTGCTGTCCGCCGGAGAGCTCGGCGGGCCGGTGGTCGCCGCGGTCGCCCAGCCCGACCGACTCCAGCGCCTTGGTCGCCCTGTCTCGCCGCTCCGCAGCGGGGACACCGAGCGGCACCAGCGCCGTCTCCACGTTCTCCAGTGCGGTGAGCGTCGGGATGAGATTGAAGCCCTGGAAGACGAAGCCGATCTCCTTGCCACGGATGCCGGTGAGCTTGTGGTC
>NZ_JBQCIE010000023.1:0-71865 GCF_051954055.1 Humibacter sp.
AGTCGTTCCCGCTGTCCGCCGCTCATGCCATTTCCGCCGGTTGAGTAGCGGCCGAAGGGCGCGTATCGAAACCCGGTTTGCCGCTTAGCGGCTGGGTTTCGATACGCCGGCTGCGCTGGCTACTCAACCGGCGGTGACGTCCGTGAGGGCGCGCATCGCTTCGCCCAGTGCGGCCACGCGTGCCTCGGCCGCCGCGCGACGACCCGCCACGTCGGGGGCCGCATCGTCGAACGCGTCGATGTAGATCTTCAGCTTCGGCTCGGTGCCACTGGGGCGCACCATGACCCGCGATCCGTCCTGAAGCACGATGCGCAGCACGTCGCTGGGCGGCAGCTCCGGCGACCCGTCGCGGAGGTCGTCGATGCGTGACACCGCGACGTCGCCCAGCGTTACGGGCGGTTGTGCACGCAGTGCGGCCATGATGCGGCCGATCCGCTCGAGATCGGTGACCCGGATCGAGATCTGGTCCGACGCGTACGCCCCGAACTGCCGGATGAAGTCGTCCAGACGGTCGGCGATGGTCCGGCCGTCGGCGTGCAGCCGCTGTGCGAGCGCGATCGCCGCAGTGGCCGCGGAGATGCCGTCCTTGTCCCGCACCGTGAGCGGGTTCACCAGGTAGCCCAGTGCCTCCTCGTAGCCGAAGACCAGCCCGGGAACGCGGCTCACCCACTTGAATCCGGTGAGCGTCTCCGCGAACCGCAGCCCGTAGGCATCCGCCACGGCGCGAAGGGCGGGGGAGGAGACGATGGATGCCGCCAGCACGCCCTCGACGCCCGCTTCGCGCGCCTGCTCCGCGGCGGTCCACCCGAGCAGCGTCCCCACCTCGTTGCCGCTCAACCGGCGGTACCCCTGCTCGGAGGCATCCGGGATGCCGATCGCCAGGCGATCAGCGTCGGGGTCGTTGGCGACCACGAGGTCGGCCCCGGTCTCGCGCGCGAGAGCGAACGCCAGGTCGAGCGCTCCCGGCTCCTCCGGGTTCGGGAACGACACGGTGGGGAAGTCCGGGTCGGGCTCCGCCTGCTCGGCGACGGTGACGGGTGCCGGAAGTCCCGCCGCCTCGAACACCGCCCGAGCGGTGGGCCATCCCACCCCGTGCATGGCCGTGTACACGACGCGGAGCGGAGCTGCGCCGGTTCCGGCGGTCGTCAGGGGACCGGCGACCGCGGCGGTGGCGGCGACGTACGCGTCGATCAGCGACTCGTCGGCGAGTTCGTAGGCATCCGATCGCGGCAGGTCCGAGACGCGACCCTGCGCCGCCCGGTCGATGTGCGCGGCGATCTCGGCATCCGCCGGTGGCACGATCTGCGAGCCCTCGTCGGCGCCCCCGAGATACACCTTGTAGCCGTTGTCCCTCGCCGGGTTGTGGCTGGCCGTGACCATCACACCGGCGGATGCTCCGAGGTACCGCACCGCGAAAGCGAGCACCGGTGTGGGCAGCAGGCGGGGGAGCAGCACGGCGCGAACGCCCGCGCCTGCCATCAGCTCGGCGGTGTCGCGCGCGAAGACGTCGGAGTTCTTGCGCCCGTCGTAACCGATCACGACCGATGGCTGCTCGTCAGCGCGGCCAGCGGATGCCTGCTCGTTCAGGTACGCCGCCAGCCCGGCGGCCGCCTGGGCGACGAGCACCCGGTTCATGCGGTTCGGCCCCGCAGCGATCTCGCCGCGCAGGCCGGCCGTGCCGAACGCGAGTCGCGTGTCGAACCGCGAGTGCAGGTCGTCGAGCGCGTCGGGCGACCCCGCGGCCGCCTCGTCGACGATGGCCTGGAGCTCGGCGCGGGTCTCGGCATCCGGGTCGTCGGCGATCCACGCGCGGGCGGCATCGACGATGTCGTCCGTCGTCACCGCGCCCTGTTCCGCCGCGCTCATAGCCGCTCCACGATGCGCGCCAGCAGGGCGCTGATCACCGGCTCCGCTGCGCGGCCGGCCTCGATCACCTCGGTGTGGCTGAGCGGCTCGTTCGAGATGCCCGCCGCGAGGTTCGTGATCAGCGACATGCCGAGCACCTCCATGCCCGACTGCCGCGCCGCGATCGCCTCCAGAGCCGTCGACATGCCCACGATGTGGCCGCCGATCGTCTTCGCCATCTGCACCTCCGCCGGCGTCTCGTAGTGCGGACCACGGAACTGCACATACACGCCTTCGTCGAGCGAGGCATCCACCTCCCGGGCGAGGTCGCGCAGCCGCTTCGAGTAGAGATCGGTCAGGTCGACGAACGTCGCCCCCTCCAGCGGCGACGCGGCCGTGAGGTTGATGTGGTCGCTGATCAGCACAGGAGTCCCGGGTCCCCAGGTCTCCCTTATGCCGCCAGCGCCATTCGTGAGGATCATGGTCTTCGCACCGGTGGCTGCCGCGGTGCGCACGCCGTGCACCACCGACCGAACGCCGTGGTCCTCGTAGAAGTGCGTGCGTGCGCCCAGCACGAGAGCGTGCTTGCCGTTCGGCAGCCGCACGGAGCGTAGCGTGCCGACGTGACCCGGCACCGCCGGCGGACGGAAACCGAGGATGTCCGTGGCCGGCACCGTGGCGACGGTCTCGCCGATCAGGTCGGCGGCCTTGCCCCAGCCGCTGCCCAGCGTCAGAGCGATGTCGTGGTGTTCGACGCCGGTGCGTTCCGCGATCTGCTCGGCCGCGATGCGCGCGATCTCGAACGGATCGGCCGCCGGGTCGTCGAAGGGATGTGCTGCGTCCTCGGATGCCATGCCGACCACTCTATGTTGGTCTGCGCACCCGTCCCCGCCGGGCGCGTCGCGGTTGGCAGGCTGCGTGGTTGAGTTCGGCGCCGTCGAGGCCGCCGCCTCGTGGAGCGTGTTGCGTTCGCGGCGATCGGCTTGTCCCCGGCCCGACGTGTAGCGATGTTCGGCGTTGGAGGTGGCGCTCCTGTCCGTGCCGGGTGCGTCAGGCCCGCGGCGGGGCGTCTGAGAGAATGGATGCCATGGCCTTCGAGTTCGAGCGCAAGCAGAGTATCGCCGTTCTCGGGGGCGGCCCCGGTGGGTACGAGGCGGCGCTCGCCGGCGCACAACTGGGCGCCGAGGTCACTCTGGTCGAGCGCGGCGGCGTCGGTGGTGCAGCCGTGATGACGGATGTCGTCCCGTCGAAGACCCTGATCGCCACCGCTGACGCGACGCGCGCGATCGGCGACGCAGCCGACCTGGGCGTGCAGTTCTTCGGCCGCACCGAGAGCGGACGGCCGATCCGCCCCGAGGTCGCCGTGAACCTCTCCGCCGTGAACAAGCGTCTGCTGGGCCTCGCCAGGCAGCAGTCCGAAGACATGCGCAGCGAACTGGTGCACGCCGGCGTGCGCATCGTCACCGGTGAGGGGCGCCTGGACGGGCCGGACGCCGTGATCGTCTCCACCTCGAAGGAGAACGGCACGGACTTCGACCGCATCGAGGCGGACACGATGGTGATCGCGGTCGGTGCCAGCCCTCGGCTGCTTCCGTCCGCGATGCCCGACGGGGAGCGCATCCTCACCTGGACGCAGCTGTACTCGCTGAACTCCGTCCCCGAGCACCTGATCGTCGTCGGCTCAGGAGTCACCGGCGCCGAGTTCGCCAGCGCATACACCTACCTCGGTGCGAAGGTCACGCTCATCTCCAGCCGTGACCGCGTGCTCCCCGGAGAAGACGCGGATGCCGCCACCGTGCTCGAGAAGGTGTTCCGCCGCAACGGCATGACCGTGCTCTCCAAGTCACGCGCGGAGTCCGTCGAGCGCACCGAGAACGGCGTGGTCGCCACGCTCACCGACGGCCGCACCGTCGAGGGCTCGCACTGCCTGCTCGCCGTCGGCTCGATCCCCAACACGGCGGGTATCGGACTCGAGGGGGCCGGCGTGCAGCTCACCCCGAGCGGCCACATCCGCGTCAACCGTGTCGCCCGCACCTCAATGCCGAGCATCTACGCGGCGGGCGACTGCTCGAACGTGCTGCCGCTGGCATCCGTCGCCTCGATGCAGGGGCGTACCGCGATCTTCCACGCGCTGGGCGACTCGGTCACGCCGATCGAGCTGCGGAACGTGGCATCCAACATCTTCACCACGCCCGAGATCGCCACCGTCGGCTGGAACCAGCGCGAGATCGAGGAGGGCATCGCGCAGGGTGACATCTACAAGCTGGCGCTCAAGTCCAACCCTCGGGCGAAGATGCAGGGCATCAAGGACGGCTTCGTCAAGCTGTTCGCCCGCACCGGAAGCGGCACCGTGATCGGCGGTGTCATCGTCGCTCCGCGAGCGAGCGAGCTCATCCTCCCGGTCGCTCTTGCCGTCGAGCACAGGCTCACGGTCGACCAGGTGGCGAGGGCGTTCTCGGTGTATCCGTCGCTGTCGAACTCGATCACCGACGCCGCACGCGCCATGCACATCGTGCTTTAGAGGTCGCACAGGAACCTGAAATCCTCGGTGCCTGCGGAGTAACGTGCGCAGGGAGGGACGAACCGCACACGACGCGGTCAGTCCGGCATGCGCAATCCGTGAGGATCCGTACGTGAGGAGACGACGATGTCGAGCACACTGAATCAGCCGAAACCGCCGACGCAGGAGGTGAAGCTCAAGCGACATGTCGGCCCGATCGGTCTGCTGTTCGCGGCGATCGGCTCCATCATCGGGTCGGGGTGGTTGTTCGGCGCATTCAACGCGTCGGCGATCGCCGGCCCCGCGGCGATCTTCTCCTGGCTCATCGCCGGCGTGATGATCATGCTGATCGCGCTCTGCTATGCGGAACTCGGGCCGATGTTCCCGATCTCAGGTGGTGTCGTCAGGTATCCGCACATGGTGTGGGGCTCGTTCGGCAGCTACACGATGGGGTGGATCACCTGGATCGCGTCCGCCGCCGTCCCGGCCATCGAGGTAGAGGGCGCGCTGACCTACGGCACCAAGTACGCGCCGTTCACGGTGCTGGCGAAAGACAGCGGAGCATCCGCTCACGTGCTGACCCCGCTCGGCATGGTGGTGGCCATCATCCTGCTGGCCGTGTTCGCCGTGATCAACTACTTCGGCGTCCGCCTGTTCGCACAGGTCAACACGGTCGTGGTGTGGTGGAAGGTGTTCGTGATCTGCCTGGTCATCGTGGTGTTCATCGTCACGGCGCTGGCGACCGCATCCTCGCAGGCGTTCGGCAACTTCGGCTCGCACGGGTTCGCTCCCAAGGGGTTCGCCGCCATCTTCGTGTGCATCGCCACGGCGGGCATCACGTTCTCGTTCCTCGGCTTCCGGCAGGGCATCGAGCTGGCCGGTGAGACGACCAACCCGAGGCGGAACATCCCGTTCGCCGTGATCGGCTCCGTCGGCATCACTGCGATCCTGTACGCGCTGCTGCAGGTGGCGTTCACCATGATGGTTCCGGCCTCTGCGCTGTCGCACTCGGGCGGATGGATGGGCCTCTCGTTCACGAACGACTTCGGTCCGCTGGCCGCACTGGCGACGATCGCGGGACTCGGATGGCTGGCGTACATCCTGTACTTCGACGCGATCGTCTCGCCGCTGGACACCGGTCTCATCTACACCACCGTGACCTCTCGTGTGTCGTACGCGGTGGGCCGCAACGGCAATGGTCCGCGCTGGCTGTCGACGAACAACAAGCACGGCGTCCCGTACTGGAGCCTGCTGCTCTCGTTCCTGGTGAGCATCGTGCTGCTGCTGCCGTTCCCGAGCTGGCAGCAGCTGGTGGGCTTCATCACCAGCGCCACCGTGCTCTCGTTCGGAACCGGCCCGCTGGTGCTCGCCGTGATGCGGCGCAAGCTGCCTAACCACGAACGGCCGTTCAAGCTGCCCGGCGGGCACATCATCCCGTTCCTGGCCTTCTACTGCACGAACATGATCGTGTTCTGGGCCGGTTGGGCGACGAACTCCAAGCTGGCGATCTCGATCGCGATCGGCTACGTGTTCCTGATCATCTACGAGCTGATCGCGTGGAGGCGGCCGAACCGTCCGAAGTTCGACTTCCGGGCGAGCGTGTTCTGGGTGATCCCGTGGCTCGTGCTGATGTTCCTGGTCAGCTGGCTGTTCGACCCGACGACTCCGGTCATCAAGGGTGCGTTCTTCTGGGTGTTCTTGATCAACGCGGTGATCGCCGCCGTGATCTACGTGGTCGCGGTCATGATCACGTTGCCGACCAAGCAGATCGAGGAGTACATCGAGCAGGCCGCGGACGAGTCGGAGATCGAGGAGAAGACCCTCGCCGGCGGTGCCATCGGCTGACGTACACACGAAAGAGAGCGCCGCCGGTCTCCTCGACCGGCGGCGCTCTACTTTCCGCCTATCAGACGATGTTCAACAGCAGGTGGCCGCTGGAGACCGTCGCACCGACTTGCGCGTTGACATCCGCGATCGTGCCATCCTTGTGGGCGGTGAGCGGCTGCTCCATCTTCATCGCCTCGAGCACCAGGATCAGGTCGCCCTTCACCACCTGGTCGCCCTCGCCGACCGCGAGCTTGACCACCGTCGCCTGCATCGGCGCGGTCACCGAGTCACCGGTGGCGGTCGCGATCGAGTGCGATGCGCCCTTGCGCTTGGGCGCGTGGCCCACCGTCGCTGTGCCGCCGCCTGCGATGAGCAGCTTCGTCGGCAGGCTCACCTCGACGCGCTTGCCGCCCACCTCGACGACAACGCTGTGCCGCGGCTCCGCCTCGGGCAGCTCGGCGGACTCGCCGCTCCACGGCTCCAGCTCGTTCACGAACTCCGTTTCGATCCAGCGCGTGAAGACGCCGAACGGATGCCCGTCCTCCGGTGCGAACGCCGGGTCGCGCACGATGGCACGGTGGAACGGAAGCACGGTAGCGAGGCCGGCGACCTCGAACTCGTCAAGCGCACGACGCGACCGCTCCAGCGCCTCCTCGCGCGTCGCGCCCGTGACGATGAGCTTGGCGAGCAGCGAGTCGAACGCGCCGGAGATCACGTCTCCGGACTGCACGCCGGAGTCGACGCGCACGCCGGGTCCAGCGGCCGGCTTGAACACGTGCACCGGCCCTGGCGCCGGCAGGAAGCCCCGGCCAGGGTCCTCGCCGTTGATGCGGAACTCGAAGGAGTGAGCCCGCGGCTGCGGGTCGTCGTAATCGAGAACGCCGCCCTCCGCGATGCGGAACTGTTCCCGCACCAGATCGATGCCGGTGACCTCTTCGGAGACCGGATGCTCGACCTGCAGCCGGGTGTTCACCTCGAGGAACGAGACGGTACCGTCCTGCCCGATCAGGAACTCGCAGGTGCCCGCACCGAGGTATCCGACCTCCTTGAGGATCGCCTTCGACGAGCTGTACAGCCGCTCGCGCTGCTCGTCGGTGAGGAACGGCGCCGGTGCCTCCTCCACGAGCTTCTGGTGACGACGCTGCAGGGAGCAGTCGCGCGTGGAGACGACGACGACGTTGCCGTGGGCATCCGCGAGGCACTGCGTCTCGACGTGCCGGGGCTTGTCGAGGTACTTCTCCACGAAGCATTCGCCGCGACCGAACGCGGCGATCGCCTCGCGCGTCGCGGACTCGAAGAGCTCGGCGACCTCATCGCGTTCGCGGGCCACCTTGAGGCCGCGTCCACCGCCGCCGAACGCGGCCTTGATCGCGACCGGGAGGCCGTACTGGTCGACGAACTCGAGCACCTCGTCGGCACCGCTGACCGGGTTCAGCGTGCCGGGGGCGAGCGGTGCGCCCACCTTCTCGGCGACGTGCCGGGCGGAGACCTTGTCGCCGAGGCGCTCGATCGCCTCGGGACCAGGGCCGATCCAGATCAGGCCGGCATCGATGACCGCACGAGCGAAGTCGGCGTTCTCAGAGAGGAAGCCGTAGCCGGGGTGAACGGCGTCGGCGCCGGAGCGGCGGCAGACCGAGAGCAGCTTCTCGATGGACAGATAGGTCTCGGCGCTGGTGGACCCGTCGAGCGCGTATGCCTCGTCGGCGAGGCGCACGTGCACGGCGTCGCGGTCCTGGTCCGCATACACCGCGACGGAGGCGATTCCGCTGTCTCTGGCCGCTCGGATGACTCGCACGGCGATCTCACCGCGGTTGGCAATCAGGACCTTCGAGATGTGTGGCACAGTCTTCAAGCCTATTGACGGCCCCTCGCGCGGTTTTGAATGCCGTCCACAAACCTCGCCCTCAGCGCTTTCGGATGCCTACAACATGCGGCCTCAGCGCACGGTGTTCCTCGGCTCAGCCCGCGGTGTTCCAGAGATCGGTCCACTCATAGCCGAGGCGCTTCACCAGCGACCGCAGCGTCGAAAGGGAGAGGCCGACCACGGTGCTCGGATCGCCGTCCACCCTCGTGATGAACGGTCCGCCGAGGCTGTCGATGGTGAACGCGCCGGCGACCTTCAACGGCTCGCCCGTGGCGACGTACGCATCGATCTCCGTGTCGTCGATGTCGCCGGCGAACGTGACGGACGCCTCGGCGACAGCACCCGCGGCCCCGCGCGCCCGACCGCCGCTGTGGTCGATCAGCCAGTGCCCGGAGTGTAGCACGCCTGTGCGCCCGCGCTGTGCGTGCCAGCGCTCCCGCGCGACGGACGGCTCGTGCGGCTTGCCGTAGATCACACCGTCGACCTCGAACGCGGAGTCACCGCCGAGGATCAGCCCATCGATCGGCTCGCCGTCGACCAGCGCTCCCGTGACAGCCTCCGCCTTGGCTCGGGCGAGGAGCTGCACCATGTCGGCGGCGGCACGCGGACCGCGCTCGGCCTCCGCCTCTGCAACAGTCGCCGGCTCGTCCACACCGGGAGCGATCGTGAGCGGTTCGACGCCGGCTGAGCGCAGCAGGGTCAGGCGAGCCGGTGAGGTGGAGGCGAGGTAGAGGCGCACCCGACCATTCTGCCGGGCGCTCAGTTCACGCAGGGGATGCCGGCGGACGACATCACGCCGTTCGTCCCGAACGTGTTCGAGGGCGTGGGGGACGACGAAGGCGAAGAACCCGATGAGCCCGACGACGCCTTGGAGGAGCCGGACGAGCTCGACGACGGCTTCGGACTCGTCGACGCCGAGGCATCCGATGCCGCGATCAGCTGCGCGGTCGTTGTGCGCACCTGGTTCAGGTCGACGAGGTTGACGTCCTGGCCGTCTTCGACGCCGAACGACGAAATCGGCAGAGTCTCGAAGCTCACCCCGCCGCCGGCGAACTTCTTGGCGTCCGAGGCGAGACTGAGCAGGTCGAGGTTCGAGTCCACCGCGATGTCGTTCTTGACGGTGCCGAGCATCTTCTCCATCACGTTGAAGTCGTCGAACACGTTCTGGTGCTCCAGCTTGTTGGCCAGCGAGATGATGAACGCCTGCTGCCGCCGCTCCCGGTCGAGGTCGGTGAGGTTGACCGGGGAGTTCGTCGTGTCGCGTCGCTGACGCACGAACGCGACGGCCTGCTGCGCGTTGATCTCCTGCACGCCCTTCACGAAGTTCGCCCCTGAATAGCTGTCGGCCGTCGCCTCGTTCAGGCACACCTGGATGGGCTGCACCGCTTCGGCCAGCTGATAGAAGGCACCCATCGTCACCTCGACGAAGTGGTTGATCTTCACGTTGAGGAACTGCTCGACCGTCTTCACCTCCTCGACGCGGGCGGCGGAGCGGGCCTGCTGGTAGGCATCCGCTCGCGAAAGGTTCGGCTGCGTCTGCGTCAGGTGGGTCAGTGTCTGATCGAGTTGGAGGCCGTACGCCTGCTTGATCTTGCCCATCGACGTGCCGTCCGGCGCGCCGGGCAAGCTCACCCAGTCGTCGCGCGGGATGGAGATGCCGACAGGATGCCCGCCGCCCGCCGGGATGTGCAGCAGCATCAGAACATTCGAGTTGTAGCCGCCGTCGTCCGCCGTGCCGGCGTGCAGCGCGTTGTACACGTCGGCGGGCAGCGGATTGCCGTTCTCGTCGAGCCGGCTGTCCAGCCCCATGACGAGGATGTTCGTCTCCGCAGTGTTCTGTGCGGGTCCGAGGCTGGTGCGGTGGATGCCGTTCGACAGCTGCTGGTACTGCGCGAACACGAAGATGCCGCCCGCCACGAGCACGAGCACGACCGCTGCGGCGATGCCGGCGATGATCCGGCGCCGTCGGAACTTGCGCTTCCGACGATCGCCGGGCGGTTCAGCCGCACGTCCTGGCTCCGCCGAAGGCGCACCATCGGGCGAGGATGCGCGTGCACCAGAGCGACGGCGGCCTTCATGAAAGGGTTCGAGGTACTCGTAGGGGTCGAGCGTGTGCGGCTCAGGGGCCCGTTGCACGTTGCCTGGTGCCTGTTGCGGTCGCTGTCCGCCGGGAGCCTGCGACGACGCCCGATCCGCGTCGGAGTCCGACGGACGCCCGTCCCCGGATTGCTTCGACCCCGAGATCCGCGCGATCTTGCGCGGGTCGATCGGTCGGCCGTTCTTGTAGTAGGTCACGCGCCTCCTCTCGTTCGACGCAAACGCAGACTCCGACGTTAGAGGGCTGTTCTGGACGCCCGGTGTGCCGGGGTGAGCGAACTCGCAGCGGCTTCTCAGCGCCACGCCGTCGCGGGTCCTTGCCCAGACCATGCGTGAGCGGCGTGTGCGACGATCGGAGGATGCCTCGCCCTCCTCGCAGCTCCGGGTCCCGACCCTCCGCCGGCCGCCCCCCGCAGCCCAGGCGACCCTCGCGGTCTACGTCCGCCGTACGTCGGGTGGCGAGCGATCCGGTGGAGCTGGAACTGGACGTCACGGCCGTGGCGCACGGCGGCGTCTTCGTCGCCCGCCACGAGGGACGCGTGGTGTTCGTGAGCGACGCGCTCCCCGGCGAGCGGGTGCTCGCCAGGGTCTCCGACACGCGTCACGACCGGTTCTGGCGGGCCGAGACGGTGCGGGTGCTGCAGGCATCCGAGCACAGACGGCCGCACGTGTGGCGGGCGGCATCGGTCGAACGGGATCCCGCCGAGCGTGCTGGGGGTGCCGAGTTCGGCCACATCGAGTTGGCGCACCAGCGCGAGCTGAAGCGGCAGGTGATCGCTGACGCGTTCTCCCGGATGGCCGGGTTCGATGAGGCGCCGGAGGTCGAGGCGCCGCCCGAGTCGGGCAAGCGCGCTGACGACGACCGCGAGGGCCTTCGGTGGCGAACGAGAGTGCGGCTGCAGGTGGATGACGACGGCAATGTCGGACCGTACGCTGCCCGCTCGCACCGCGTCGTGCCGGTGACCGACCTCCCGCTGGCCATCGAGGCCGTCGAGCGTGCGGCGCCGCTCGGTGAGCCGCAGAACCGCGGTGGAACCATCGACGTCGCCGTCACGAGCGAGGGCTTCGTGACGGTCACCCGACGGGATGCCTCGGGAGACGCCGGCAGGCGCCCCCAGGTCGTGCACGAGCGAGTGGGAGACCGTCGCTTCGCTCTCGACTCGACCGGGTTCTGGCAGGTGCACCGCAAGGCGCCGGAGGTGCTGACGCGTGCCGTGCAGGACGCCGTTGACGAGTCGGTGTTCGACCCGCGTGCGTACAACCTGGATCTCTACGGGGGAGTCGGCCTGCTCGCCGCTGCCGTCGCTGACCGCTTCGGCCCGACCACCCGCATCACGAGCGTGGAGTCCGACGAGGGCACCACGGATCACGCGGCATCCAATCTCGCCGAGTGGATCGGGGCGCAGACCGTCACTTCACGGGTCGAGACGTACCTGCGCGGGCTCGCCGACCGGGCGTCCGCCGGAGAGCGTGCCCGGCTACGCGCCGGGACGATCGTGCTCGACCCGCCGCGCAGCGGCGCGGGTCGCGAGGTCGTCGACCTGCTGGCTGCGTTCGAGCCCGCCCAGCTGGTGTATGTCGCGTGCGATCCGGTCGCCCTGGCGCGCGACCTCGGCTGGTTCAGGGAGCGCGGTTTTCAGCTGCGCTCGGCACGCGCATTCGACCTCTTTCCCAACACGCACCACGTCGAGGTCGTGGCCTCCCTCGTGCGGTCAACCTAGACGAGGGTCGTGGAATGGCCGCTCTACGCCGCTAGCATGAGTGCCATGGTGCGCGTGGGGATCGTCGACGACCATGAGTCCGTGCGCCTCGGCCTGCAGGCCGCGTGTCGCGACGCTGGGTACGACGTGCTCGCGACGGGTCCCACCGTGAGCGCCGTTCTGGAGGCGATGGCGGACGCCGATCCCGACGTGATCGTGCTCGATCTCTCGCTCGGCGACGGCTCGAGCATCACCGAGAACGTGAAGCGGGTTCAGGCCACCGGCGCCGGCGTGCTGGTGCACAGCATCGCCGACCAGGTCGCCAGCGTGCGGGAGGCGCTCGCCGCGGGCGCGGCAGGAGTCATCCCGAAGTCCGCTCCCACGACCACGCTGATCGCGGCGATCAAGTCCGTGGCTGCGGGCGACGTGTTGAACAACCTCGAGTGGGCCAGCGCGATCGACGCGGACAGCGAGTTCGCCAAGGCACAGCTCGGGCGACGTGAGCGCGACGTGCTGCACCTGTACGCATCCGGTCTGCCGCTGAAGGCGGTGGCCGAGCAGCTCGGCGTCGCCCATTCGACCGCGCGCGAGTACCTCGACCGGGTGCGCACGAAGTACGTCGAGGTCGGACGGCCCGCGCCCACGAAGGTGGATCTGCTTCGCCGCGCTGTCGAAGACGGCATCCTCCCCGGGCTGGCACCCGACGCCCCGGGCGCGCCGGGAGATGCGGATGGTCAGCGCTGACCCTGTGGCCACGCCCGAGCTGCTGCCTGCGGCGACGGCGAGCCCGCTGACGAGGGCACGCGTCGAACGTCTTGCCGCGCGTGCCGTCGCGGGTTTCAGCTGGGTGTTCGCGCTGCAGGTCATCCCGGTCGCGATGGCGCAGTCATCCCACCTGCGCCCCGGGTACACCACAGCGGTCGTCGTCGTCCTGCTGGTCTCGCTGGCCTGGCTCGCCATCGCCTCGATCGTCGGCCGCACGGTGCGCGCTGCGGCGATCACGCTGTGCATCGGCTACCTGCTGGCCCTCCTGTTCTGGGAGCAGGGCATCGCGGATGCCGCCTATTTCGACGGCGTGCGCCCCTGGCTCTGGTATCTGCTCACGGTGTCCACCGCGTGCGCGGCGCTGGCGATGCCGTTCCTCCTCGCCGCCGTCTACACGATCCTCGCGCCGCTGCTCTACGGCGTCGTGCTGGCCCTCACCGCCGGGGTCGGCGCCATCGAGACGGCCGTGCTGGACGGCCTCTATGCGGCGCTCTTCGCGTCGATCCTGCTGGCGATCATGACCATGCTGCGACAGGCGGCGAGCCAGGTGGATGTCCGTCAGTCGACCGCACTGGAGCGTTACGAGATCGCCGTGCGGGCGCATGCCCTCGAGGCGGAACGGGTCGAGGTCGACGCGATCGTGCACGACAGCGTGCTCACGACGCTGCTCTCAGCAGCCGGCGCCCGCACACCGGAGGCGATGGCCATCGCGGCGTCCATGGCCCAGGACGCCCTCGGCCACCTCGACACGTCGGCACCGCTGGCGAGGACGGGACGCGCCCTCGACGCGATCCCGTGCAGCAGGCTCCGCGATCGCATCATCTCGGCGGCACGGTCGTTCACGGTGCCGTTCTCGATCGTGCCGCGCCGCCCGGGCGATGTGCTCATCCCTGTAGGCGCCGCGGAGGCCCTCTACTCGGCGACCGTGCAGGCGATGGTGAACAGCGCGCAGCATGCAGGGGGAGTGCTGGTGCGGCGCAGCCTGCAGGTCGAGGCGACCGACGACGGCGGAGTGCTCATCGTGGTGACGGATGACGGCCACGGCTTCCGGCTCGAGTCCATCCCGCCCGAGCGGCTCGGCCTCGAGGTCTCGATCAAGGAGCGCGTGGCGCTCGCCGGCGGCGTGGCATCGGTGGAGTCTGCGCCGGGGGAGGGCACCAGCGTCCGGCTGGTGTGGCATCCGGAACCCGACGAGGCCGCAGAGGGGGAGCATCCGTGATCACCGTCTCCCGTGGCGTGCTCGTGACACTGGCCGCGCTGTTCTCCGCGTACCACGTGGTGCTCGGCATCACGTCGATGTCGGCATACCGGCATCCGGCTCCCGTGATCGTCGCCATCGCCCTGTACGCGGCCGCGACGGCGCTCTCGCTGGCGAGGCCGTCGCGCATCGTGCTGCCCGCGTGGGTCGCCGCCTTCGACCTCGCGGTCTGCATCGCCGTCCCGGTGCTGGTCGTCAGCCAGTTGGACCTCGCACGCGAGAACGGCTACGCCACGTGGTACGTCGCCGCGATCGGCACGCTCATGACGATCGTGATGGTGCGCAGGCGCAACGTCTTCGCGTGGATCGGCATCGCGTTCCTCGTGGTGCACACCCTTGTCGTCGCCGGCTTCGCCGCGCTCGGCGCCCTCGGCGTCATCGGCAGCGTGGTGTGGGTGGCGGCCGCCGCTGTCGTGACCAGGGCGCTCGGGAGCATGGCTCGGGATGCCTCACGGTTCGCCCGCGCGGAACGCCAGGTCGTCGAGTGGCATGCGGAGCAGGAGGCGCACGTCGTGGAGCGCCAGCGTCGTCTTGACGAGACGTACCAGCGTGCTGCACCGATGCTGATCCGCATCGTGGAGAGCGGCGGGATGCTCACCGAGGACGAACGCGCGGAGTGCCTCCTCCTCGAGGCGGGGATGCGCGATGAGATCAGGGGTCGCGCGCTGCTCGACGACGGCGTGCGCGAGCAAGTGCTCGCAGCGCGGCGCCGGGGTGCGAACGTTGTACTGCTCGACGACGGCGGACTGGACGGTCTCGACGAGCAGGAGCTGCGGCGCATCCACGCGCGTCTCGCCGAAGCCCTCCGGGGGTCTCGGGCGGACAAGCTCGTGGTCCGCACCGTTCAGACGGGATCAACGGTCGCCGTGACGGTCGTGGGACTGCGCTCCAGCGCTCCGGATGCCGTCGCCGGTGACCGAGTGGGGCCGCGCGACGCTCTCGCCGCGACATCCGCGGAGTCGGAGGGCGCCGACGATGAGGTCGAGCTATGGCTGGAGATCCCGCGTCACGAGGACGCCGAAGCTGAAACATCGAAGGGCGCCGGTCTTTGACCGACGCCCTTCGGAAACCCCGAGTCGGGGCGACAACCCGAATATCGCCCCGACTCGCCCCCAAAACACTCGCCCGCTTACCCTAGTCGGCGAATGAATGGCGGTGAATCTCAGATGAGAGACACCTAGCAACATCAATAGTGGGCCCCATCCCGCAAGAGGGAAAGTCGTCATTTAGGGGGACAATCGGGGGACAAAATCGGCGAGGGTATGCGGACCCCGCGATCTTTGTGCCCCTTTTCGGGGTACAGATCGGGGTTCGCCGGCGCCGAGCCGTGGGGTCCGGTCGTCTCAGCCCCAGCTTCGCCAGGCGCCGGGACCGCGTACGAGCGGCTGACGCAGGCCGCGGAGGCTGCGCTGCCACGCGTTCGAGTCGGCATCCGCCGTTGGCTGCTGTGCCGCCGCCTGCTCACGAAGTGCGGACGTCAGTACCGCGGTGACCGCGGCGATCTCGTCCTCGGAGAGTCCCTTGGTGTGGAACACGAGCTGCGAGGCATCCACCTCGGGCTGCGTGCTGTGCTTGGCCATGGGCGCCTCCTCTCAGTCCCGACGCACGACGCTGGCGATCACAGCGGGATGTTCCCGTGCTTCTTCGGCGGCTGCGTTGCGCGCTTGGCGCGCAATGCTCGGAGCGACTTGATCACGCCGATGCGCGTAGCTGCCGGCTCGATGATGCCGTCGAGCTCGCCGCGCTCTGCAGCGAGGAACGGAGAGGCGACGTTGTACAGGTACTCGTTGGCCAGCTTGGTGCGGACTGCCGCGACATCTTCGCCGGACTCCTCCGCCTTCTTGATCTCGCTGCGGTACAGGATGTTCACCGCTCCCTGTCCACCCATGACGGCGATCTCGGCCGTCGGCCAGGCGAGGTTGATGTCGGCGCCGAGCTGCTTGGAACCCATGACGATGTACGCACCGCCATACGCCTTGCGGGTGATGACGGTGACGAGCGGCACCGTCGCCTCCGCATATGCGTAGAGGAGCTTCGCTCCACGACGGATGACGCCCGTCCACTCCTGGTCGGTGCCAGGCAGGTAGCCGGGCACGTCGACGAGAGTGAGGATCGGGATCGAGAACGCGTCGCAGAACCGCACGAACCGTGCGGCCTTCTCGCCGGCGTCGATGTTGAGCGTGCCTGCCATGGCGTTCGGCTGGTTGGCGATGATGCCGACCGAGTGGCCCTCGACCCGGGCGAAGCCGATCACGATGTTCGGCGCGAACAGCGGCTGGATCTCGAGGAAGTCGCCATCGTCGACGATGCGCTCGATGATCGTGGTGACGTCGTACGGCTGGTTGGGGGAGTCCGGGATGATCTCGTTGAGCCGACGGTCGGCATCCGTGATCTCCAGCTCCGCCTCCGCCTCGTAGACCGGTGGGTCGGTGAGGTTGTTGTCGGGCAGGAAGCTGATCAGGGCGCGGCCGAACTCGAGGGCATCCTGCTCGTCGGATGCCAGGTAGTGGCTGACGCCCGAGATCTTGTTGTGCGTGAGTGCCCCGCCGAGCTCTTCGAAGCCGACGTCTTCGCCGGTGACCGTCTTGATCACATCCGGTCCGGTGACGAACATGTGGCTGGACTTGTCGACCATGATGACGAAGTCCGTGAGCGCGGGGGAGTACACGGCGCCGCCGGCCGCGGGTCCCATCACGATGGAGATCTGTGGGATGACACCGGATGCCTGCGTGTTGCGCCGGAAGATCTCGCCATACTTGCCCAGCGCGACGACACCCTCCTGGATGCGTGCTCCGCCCGAGTCGAGGATGCCGATCATGGGCACGCCGGTCTTCAGGGCGTGGTCCATCACCTTGATGATCTTCTCGCCCGCGACCTCGCCGAGGGATCCGCCGAAGATGGTGAAGTCCTGGCTGAACACCGCGACATTGCGGCCGTGGATGGTGCCGATGCCGGTGATGACCGAGTCGCCGTAGGGGCGCTTGTTCTCCATGCCGAACGCGTGAGTGCGGTGACGCACGAATTCGTCGAATTCGACGAAAGACCCGGGATCGAGCAACAGCTTGATGCGTTCCCTGGCGGTCAGCTTGCCTTTGGCGTGCTGCTTCTCGATCGCGGCCTGCCCGCTTGCCGTCACGGCCTCGTGATAGCGGACTTTGAGGTCGGCGATGCGGCCGGCGGTCGTCGTGTCGACGACGTTGTCGTTCTGCGCCTCGGCACTCTGCTCATCGCTGGCCGGGGTGTCGTGGGTGGAGATGTCGGTCACCTGTTCACTTTACAAGCAGGTCTTCGGCGCACTTCGTTGACGGAAGTGCACAAAAAGACCCGGCCGGTGCGTCGACGCTATGCATACACGTTCCATCCGGTGCCTATCTGGCTGGCGGAGAAGTAGGCCGTGCTAGCGGCCGGATTGACCACACCTGAGCCCGCATAGAACCAGAGCGTGCCGTCGGGGCGTATCCCGAGAAGGTCGTTCTTTCCGTCGCTATTCATGTCTCCAGGGCCGATGATGCTGCTGTACGTTGACCAGCCCGAGTTGATCAGGACGCCCGAGCGGAACATTCCCGTTCCGGTTGCGCCCGTTCCTGCATAGAACCACATGCTCCCGTCCGGCTTGACGCCGACGATGTCCGGCTTTCCATCTCCGTTGAGATCACCGGGGGCGATCACCATGGAGAACATGTCCCATCCGTTCCCCGCGTATACGCCGCTCTGAAGCCCGCCTGCCGTCGAAGCTCCCATGGTTCCATCTCCTGCGTAGAACCACATGCTCCCGTCCGGCTTGATCGCAAGGAGGTCGCGTTTGCCGTCACTGTTCATGTCACCGGGGCCAAGAACGGTGCTGAAGACATTCCAGCCCGAATTCACCTTCACTCCGGACCGAACGGGCGACGACCCGATTCCAGTGCCCGCGTAATACCAGAGGCTGCCGTCCGGTTTGATTCCGAGAATGTCGGGCTTCTTGTCTCCGTTCATGTCGCCGGGCGAGACCAGACTCGAGAACATGGACCAGCCGGAGCCGACCACCGTTCCAGGCTGCAAGCCACTGTCACCGTAAAGCCCGGTTGTGCCGGTTCCCGGATACAGCCAAAGGCTTCCGTCCGACGAACGGGCCGCGAGGTCCGTCCTTCCGTCGCCTGTGAAGTCGCCGCCGAGTACCGAGTTGAAAGCGCTCCATCCCGAATTGATCATGACCCCGGCGGACATTCCTGTCGGTGACGGGGCAGGCTTGTTCGTCGCGTAGTACCACAAGGTTCCGTCGGCCTTACGACCGAGCAGGTCGCCTAGACCGTCGCGATTCAGATCGCCGGCGCTCGTGACGGTATCGAACATTCCCCAGCCAGAGTCGATCTGAACACCGGGAGCAACCCCGCCCTTGCCATTGCCCGCGTACAACCAGAGCGTTCCATCAGGCTTGCGACCCAGGATGTCGGGTTTACCGTCGCCCGTGACGTCGCCAGGCGCGATGATGGTGTCGAAGATGTTCCATCCGCCGCCGAGTGAAATAGGAGCTGAAAACCCGCCGTTCGCGATATTCCCCGTTCCGGGGTACAGCCACAGGCTCCCATCCGGCTTGCGCGCTATGAGATCGGCTCTTCCGTCACCTGTCATGTCTCCTACACCGAGGACAGTATCGAAGACGGCCCAGCCCGAGTTAATCTGAATGCCCCCGCCGAAGCCCCCATCGGCTGTCGACCCACTTGTCCCAGTGCCCGCATAGAACCACAACGTTCCATCCGGCTTACGGGCCAACAGGTCAGGCTTACCGTCGCCGTTCACATCACCGGCTGCGATGACGGCATCGTAGATCTGCCAGCCGGCGCCTATCTGAACAGGGCTAGAGAGTCCGCCGCGCCCGTTCCCTTTGTAGAGCCACAGCGTTCCGTCCGGTTTCCGTGCCATAACGTCCGGGTTTCCATCGCCCGTCACGTCTCCGACACCGAGTATCGGGGATGCAAGCGGCGCCTTGCCCGTGACCGCGAGCGTGGACAGTTGCGCGGTATTGCCATTGAAGACGTCCTGGTCCCCGGGAAAAACGCCGGAGTCGGCCCATTGCCAGAACGTGTAGTTGGGCCAACCGGCGGGCAACGTCCCGACAGATCCTGAAGTCGTGTAGCGGGCGATGAAGAGTGGGTTCGCCGAGAAGGCAGGGGAATTCCCAGTGCACCTTGTCCACCAATCGGTGGTCGAGTAGATCGCGGGAAGGCGGCCGGTGCGAGCGAGCACCGTGTCCGAAAAGTCCTTGATCCACGAGACCATCGCTGCGCCGGCCATTCCATAACAGGTGTCGCCGTAGGGGTTGTATTCGATGTCGAGCATCGGCGGAAGCGTTTTGCCGTCAGCGCTCCAGCCGCCACCATTCGATACGAAGAAGTTTGCCTGTGCTGCGCCGGAGGAAGTGTTCGGGGTAGCGAAATGGTAAGCGCCGCGAATAAGGCCCGCGCTGCTCGAATCGTTGTACTGTTCGCTGAACTGACTGCTGGTGTAGTCGGTGCCTTCCGTAGCCTTCACATAGGCGAAACGTGCTCCGTTCGCGTACGCAGCCGTCCAATCTGCGAGAGTCAGGGTCTGCCAGCCGCTGACATCGAGACCAGGTGTTCCTGATGGCTGCCCGGCCGCCAGTGGCACTGCAGCGAACAATCTCATCTTGGGTTGCCCAGAGATGGTCTGATCCTTGGGGATCGTGGAGCCCATCGAATGGTTGTGAGTCGCGTTCATCACGGCGAGCGAAGGGTCGGCCCCCCCTGGAGGACTGCCGTCCTGCTCGGCAGCTGTACTTGTAGGCCCCGACGCAACACCTGACGAGGCAGCAGACGCGAACGATAGCGCGCGCGTTGAATCGGCGGCGGCGGTTTGCCATGTCGGAACGCTCAGTGCGATCACCGTCGCCAATGCGGCGACGCTGAGCGCAAAACCACGTACACCGCGTGCAGTGTCCACCTATTCGTCCCCCGGCGCGGTCTTTTGCAGCACGTGTTACAGGGTACGGTGGCAGACGCGCTGGACTTGCCAACGCCACGAACAATCGGGAGATGGACATGGCTTTTCTCGCTTCGTCCGCGGCGGCCGCTCGTCTCGTAGTTCTCCCACGGGCTGGTTCAACGAACGATGAACTGGCAGAACGCGTCCGAACCGGCTCCTTCTCGGATTGGCCAGAGTTCAGCGTGGTGATCACGGATGACCAGACGTCAGGCAAGGGCCGGTTAGGTCGCGTCTGGTCAGCCCCGGCGGGAACGATGCTGGCGATCTCGGTCCTCTTGCGACCCGCTAGAGCCGGCATCTTGGGCGCCGAGGCTAAAGGCTGGTTGCCGCTCATCGCGGGTCTGGCGATGACACGGGCACTCACAGGACTCGGTGCGCATGCCGAGTTGAAATGGCCGAACGATGTGCTGGTCGAAGGGCGCAAAGTATGCGGAATCCTCAGCGAGGCACTGCCGGGTGATGCGGTCATCCTTGGGTCCGGCGTGAATCTGACGCTGACCGAGGAGCAACTGCCCGTGCCGACGGCAACCTCCATGCTGCTCGCTGGAGCGGAGACGGATCCCGATGCTGTGCTCGCCGCGTACCTCGTCGAGTTGCGTGCGCTCTATGGTCGCTTTGCAGGCGCAGGAGGCGACGCCGAGTCATCTGGCATGCAATCGGACGTGGCCGGCGCGTGCTCGACGCTGGGGCGGTCCGTTCGTGTGCAGCTGCCCGCAGCCGACGACTTGCTGGGCATCGCAGCGGAGCTCGATTCCACCGGACGCCTCGTCATCGAGGCGAGTGGACGGCGCACGGCGGTCGCCGCGGGAGATGTGACCCACCTGCGGTATTAATGGCGTATGGCGCTGACCGACGGATACACAGTGCCGCCAGCCGAGCGTGTGGTGGCGAGGCTGCGTCAGCATGCCCGCAGAATGTTCTGGCCTTCGATCGCGCTCATCATTATCTGCGGTGCGGCGGCGTACTTCGGCTCCGCCTTCGGCGGGTGGATCGCTCTGGCGGTCTGGGCGGCAGCGCTCCTTCTCGCGATCCTGCTCTTCCTGCTTCCATTGGGCAGCTGGCTCACCACCCGCTACACCGTGACCACGCGGCGGCTTATCGTCAGAAGAGGTCTGTTCGTACGAGAGCGTCGTGAGCTGCTGCACAGCCGCGGATACACCGTTACCCTTCGTACCTCATGGGTGCAGGGCATCTTCCGGAGCGGGACGATCGTCATCGGCGGAATGGATCAGACGACAGCCGCGCAACTGCGAGACGTTCCCCACGCGGATATCGTCACGGAAGCCCTTCACGACCTAATGGACGACAGCCAGCGACATTACGCGTCAGGATGGCCGAGCGGAACCCTCTTTCCCGACCAGGCTGGGCAACGAAGCTGATCTACGAACCGATCTTCGATCGTCGCAAGTGGATGCCAGGCAATCTACTCAGCAGAGGATCCGTCCGCACGACCGAACTGATTGGCTATGGCTGCCATCGGTACGTCATCCGCCCGGGCGGCAGCAGCAACTCTCGCCGCTGCGCGCCTAGGCGAATAGACCCAGAACTTGTAAAGCACGTAACGGACAACAGTGCCTAGCACGAGGCCGACGACGTTGCTCGCGATATTGTCTGCGAGTAAAGAGTGTAAGCCGAGCACATAACGCGAGACACCGATACAAATCAAGGGCACGAGCATGCCGATGAGACTCGCACCCAAGAACTCGAGACCCTCACGGGCAGTGTTCCGCTGGCGCTCGGCAGCGAACGCCCAGTAGCGATTGCCTAGCCAGTTCACGAGAATGGCGGCAAGCGTCGCGACGACTGTGGCGAAAAGGGGACCGTGGGCCAACTTCGATGGATTGAAGACGGTCAGCCAGAGCCCGTTGAATACGGCGAAGTTCACGACGACACCAACACCGCCGACCGCACCGAACTTGATCAACTGAAGCAACTGAGGAAGCCACCGTGTCATCAAACCGGGTGCGGGCTCGGTCGTTCGCTGGAGAGCGACTTCTTCAGCCTGGGTCATGTGAGGGCTTCCTGGTTCCGTTGCTTGTCTGTGTTGAGCATAGGTGCTGCCCTGACTCGAACGAGCGTAACCAAGGCACTTGTGAGCGACCTAACACTTGGCGAGGCACTGTGAATGGGCGTACAGACTGGAGCGTTCAGAGGGAGATTCGCGGGAGCGAGCTGCCGCGAATCTCGGCCCAGACTCCGTCGCGGATAAGCTTTCACGGTGGCCAAGACAGTCGGTGTGATCGGTGGCGGACAGCTGGCACGGATGATGATCCCGGCGGCGCTCGAGCTGGGTGTGAGCATCCGCGTTCTCGCCGAAACAGAGGGCATGTCCGCGTCCATCGCGGCTTCGGCCGTCGGTGACTACCGCGATCTCGACGCCGTGTTGGAGTTCGCGCGCACGGTCGACGTCGTCACCTTCGACCACGAGCACGTTCCGCAGCCGGTGCTTCGAGCACTCGTCGAGGAGGGCATCCCCGTTCACCCGGGTCCCGACGCGCTCCAGTACGCCCAGGACAAACTGCTCATGCGGCAGAAACTGTCAGAACTCGGGGTCCCGGTGCCCGAGTGGGCAGCGGTCGAGAGTCCGGAGCAGCTCGACGCGTTCCTGAAAGACCACGGCGGCCGAGCGGTCGTCAAGACAGCCCGCGGGGGATACGACGGCAAGGGTGTTCGGGTGATCGGCGGCCCGACAGAGGCCGACGACTGGTTCGCCGCGCTCGCCGAAGACGGGAACGGCGGCTCGCTGCTGGTCGAGGAGCTGGTCGACTTCCGCCGTGAGCTCGCGCAGCAGGTGGCGCGCCGGCCGTCGGGCGACATCGTCCCCTGGCCTGTCGTGGAGACGGTGCAGCGCGACGGTATCTGCGCGGAGGTGGTCGCTCCAGCGCCTGGCGCTGCCGGACGAGTCGCCGAGCTCAGCGAGGACATCGCGTTCCGTATTGCCGAGGGTCTCGGCGTCACGGGCGCGCTCGCGGTCGAGCTGTTCGAAACCCGTGACGGTCGCGTGCTCGTCAACGAGCTCGCCATGCGGCCCCACAACAGCGGTCACTGGACGATCGACGGATCCACTACGAGCCAGTTCGAGCAGCATCTTCGTGCCGTGCTCGATCTGCCGCTGGGCGCTACGGGCACCCTGCGGCCCTGGTCGATGATGATCAACGTGCTGGGGGGACCGGACGGCGCGACCATGCCGGACCGATATGCGGAAGCGATGCGCGAGCATCCCACCGCCAAGTTCCACAGTTACCAGAAAGAGTCACGGCCCGGCCGCAAGGTCGGGCACGTGACGGTGTGCGGAGACGACCTCGACGAGGTCGCGTACCAGGCGCGTGGCGCAGCGGCGTTCTTCGACGACTGACACCTAGCCTGGATTTCATGCCCAGCGTGAACTCCACTGAGCCTCCAGTCGTCTCGATCGTGATGGGGTCCGATTCGGACTGGGCCACCATGAAGGCGGCGGGGGAGGTGCTCGCCGAATTCGGTGTGCCCTACGAGGTCGAGGTCGTCTCGGCTCACCGCACGCCGGAGAAGATGATCGGGTTCGGAAAGGATGCCGCGTCACGTGGCATCAAAGTGATCGTCGCCGGAGCGGGCGGCGCCGCTGCGTTGCCGGGCATGCTGGCCTCGGTGACGACTCTGCCCGTCGTCGGTGTTCCCGTTCCGCTCGCCAAGCTGGACGGCCTGGACTCACTGCTGTCCATCGTGCAGATGCCCGCAGGGATCCCGGTCGCCACGGTCGCCATAGGTGGAGCGAAGAACGCCGGCATCCTTGCTGCTCGCATCCTGGCCACCAGCGACACGGCTCTCGCCGAACAGCTCGCCGATTACGCCGCGGGTCTCATCGACCTCGTCGAACAGAAGAACGCCGACCTGCACAGCACGCTATGACGATCGCGAACCCCATCCGGTATCCGAACGCCGGCTCCCGCGACCTGATGACACGCAGGGGCTGGTGGCTCGTCGCACTCAATCTGCTCATGCCGGGCAGCGCCCAGGTACTGGCGGGTAGCCGAAAGCTCGGACGATTCGGGCTCGTCACGACGTTCCTCCTGTGGCTCGGCGCGCTCACGATCTTCATCATTTACCTGGTCAAGCCGACGGCCGTCGTCGGGTTCTTCACGCAGACCTTCGCGCTCTGGGTTCTGCAGTTCGTGCTCGCCCTGTACGCGATCCTCTGGGTACTGCTCACTCTCGACACGTTGCGGCTCGTGCGTCTGGTTAGAGCGCACCCGCCGGCGCGGGCAGGTATCGCGGCGTTCGCGGTACTGCTCCTCGTCGTGGTATCGGGAACCGCGGCATACGGCGCTGTGCTCGCGGGATCTGCGCGAGGCGCGCTGTCCGGGATCTTCTCCGCGGCGGCATCCGAGCCACCGGTCGACGGCCGGTACAACATCATGCTGCTCGGCGGCGACGCCGGGCCGGGTAGGGACGGGATGCGGCCGGACAGCATGTCCGTGCTCAGCATCGACGCGAACACGGGACAGGCGGTCTCCATCGGCGTGCCACGCGACCTCGACCCCGTGCCGTTCAGCGACGGATCGCCGATGCAGAAGATCTACCCGGACGGATACGGCTACAACGACAACTGCGACGTCGACGTCTGTCAGCTGAACTCCATCTACACCGAGGTCGAGCTGTACAAAGCGAAGCTCTATCCCAATGCGACGAAGCAGAACAGCCAGCCCGGCATCGAGGCGATGCGCGATGCGCTGGAGGGCGTGACCGGGCTCAAGATCCAGTACTACGTGCTCATCGATATGGAGGGCTTCGCGCAGCTCGTTGATGCGCTCGGCGGCGTGCAGATCGATGTGAAGGAGAAGCTGCCGATCGGCGGCGACGCGCAGGGCAACGGCGTGACCGGGTGGATCTATCCGGGTGATCAGCACATGAACGGGTACACCGCCCAGTGGTATGCGCGCTCGCGTGAATCGACGAGCGACTACGACCGCATGGCCAGGCAGCGCATCCTCGAGGACGCGATCCTCAAACAGTTCACCCCGATCAACGTCGCGACGAAGTTCCAGGACATCGCCAAGGCCG
Source organism: Humibacter sp. (assembly GCF_051954055.1). Taxonomy (NCBI): domain Bacteria; kingdom Bacillati; phylum Actinomycetota; class Actinomycetes; order Micrococcales; family Microbacteriaceae; genus Humibacter; species Humibacter sp. Next base: position 24,876 of record NZ_JBQCIE010000023.1, read on the forward strand.
GGCAGCAGGTGATGAAGACCGACATCCCGCAGTCGATGCTCGGGTACTTCGTGGACTTGGGTATGAAGACACGGCAGCTGCCGGTGCAGAACCTCGAGCTCGTACCGCCGACGGTTGACCCGACCGACCCGAACTACGACCAGATCCACTCGCTCGTGCAGAAGGCGATCACGCCACCGACGGCGACGCCGAAGCCTTAGTGGCGGTCGAGCCTTGCCGCGAATGACCGTGTGACGGTTCTCCTCGCCGCCCGGTCGGCGAGACGATCGTGATCCACACTGGCTCCGCTGTGCCGAGGTGGTGAATCACTCCCTGGTAGGGGTCTTCAGGTACCGCAGGGTGACGCGCTCGGTGCTTCGATCCCGAAGGCTGGTGATGCCGTCGAGAGGCGGCAGACGAGGGGAGAGAATCATCGACAGCGTGAACGCCTTCATCGCCGCCGCGGTTTCCACGCCGTGGATTCCGATCGTGATCGTGCTGGCCGTGCTCATCGACGCGTTCTTCCCGCCGGTGCCGAGCGAGTCCATCGTGATCGCCGCCGCAGCTGCGGCGGTCTCGGTCGGACAACCGAACATCGCGCTCGTCGTCGCGTGTGCCGCCGTTGGCGCGATCGCCGGGGATAACCTGACGTTCGCCATCGGTCGAAAGGTCGGTTTGACGCGCTTCGCGTGGATGCGCCGCCCGCGGATGCGCGCCGCGCTCGACTCGGCGGGCCGCGGAATCGCCAAGCGTCCTGCGGTCTTTCTGATGTCGGCCCGGTACGTGCCGGTCGGCCGTGTCGCCGTCAACCTCGTGACGGGGGCGTCCGGATTTCCGCGGCGGAAGTTCTTCCTGCTCTCGGTGCTCGCCGGGGTGAGCTGGGCGGTGTACTCGGTGGCCATCGGGCTCCTCGCCGGGCATCTTCTCCATGGGAACGCGCTGCTCGGTATGCTCTTCGGGATCGCGGGAGGGCTCGCATCCGGAGTGATCGTCGACCAGGTGATGCGGCTCATCACCAGGCGCGAGTCCAGGAACCGCGCGGCCGGGCCGGATCACGACTCGGCGGAAACGGAGCCACGGGAATCCGAGTGCATCGGGGCGGAATGACGGAATCGACGGAGCACGCAAGGGACCCGGTAGCGAAGTCTGCGCCCACGACGGGCTCGCGCACCGCAGCCGGACGCTGGCGAGTGGGACGGATCTCCCTCTGGACCTTTGTCGGTCTCGGGGCGGCGACCGTTCTCACGGTCGGTTCATCGCTGTCGTCTTCCGCCTTCGGGGTTCCGGTTGTGGTGGCGCTGCTCCTGGGGGCCACCGAGGCCGCGGCGATGATTCTGAGCCTCGTGAACTCGCCGATCGCCGCCGCTCTCAGCGTTATAGGCGTCCTCGGCTTCGCCCTTGTGACACCGCCCGCCGGGCCATGGCCCGTCATGGTCACCTCGATGATCGCCAACTCCAGTGTGGTTCTCCTCGTCTCGCGGACGCAGTGGATAACCGGACTCGCGGCAGCCGTCATGGCCTCGTTGGGCGTGGTGGTCGTCGCCTTCACCACCCCAGTGCCCGCGTCGATGCAGGGCGCCGCGACGGCAGACCTGATCGTGTTCGTCTCGATCACAGGCGTTGCGTGGCTGATCGGTCTACTCCTGGGCAGGTGGACGACCGTGCGCGCTCAGCTCGTCCGCGAGCGCGAAGTGTCCGCAGCCGAACTCGCCCGCCGCCAAGCGGCCGAGGAACGCACCCAGCTCGCGCGGGAGCTGCACGACGTGGTCGCTCACGGCATGAGCGCCATCCAGGTGCAGGCATCCTCCGCCCGATACCGGATCTCGTCGCTACCGACGGAGGCCGTCGCCGAGTTCGACGGCATCGCGGCGCTGGCCCGCGCCTCGATGAGCGAGATGCGGGCACTTCTCGCGGTGCTGCGCAACGACGGCACCGAGAGCGAGTCGGCCCCGCAGCCGACCGCGGCCGACATTCCGCAACTCGTGGACTGGGCTGCCAGGACAGGCTCCAGGGTCGAGCTGGACGACCGGCTGCAGGGCGCTGAACTCGACCCGGTGCTCTCACTCACCGTGTACCGGATCGTGCAGGAGTCCCTGAGCAACGTCGCACGACACGCAACCGGAGCGGACACGCTCATCACCCTCGAACGTCGTGGAGACACGGTGCACGTCGAGGTGCGCAACGCGGCCGCGGCATCCGAGCCGCAGGGAAGCGGGGGGATCGCGGATGCCGGTGGCCACGGCATCCGCGGAATGCGAGAGCGCGTCTCTCTGCACGGTGGCACGCTGGAGGCGTTGCACACCGACGACGGCGGCTTCGTCGTGCGGGCAGCCATTCCTGTTCCCCGATCGTGAAGGACAAATCCGTGACCGTGAGCGTTCTCGTCGTCGACGATCAGGCGATGGTGCGCGCCGGCTTCTCGGCAATCCTGGATGCCCACGACGACATCCACGTGATTGGTCAGGCGGCCGACGGCGCCGAAGCCGTGCGCCTCGCCAGAAGCCTGCGACCGGACGTCGTGCTCATGGACATCCGCATGCCGAACCTGAACGGCATCGACGCCACGAGGGAGTTGGTACGACCCAGCCGAGGAGAACCGCACATTCCCCGGGTGCTCGTGCTCACGACCTTCGACGCCGACGACTACGTCTACGACGCGCTAGCCGCAGGAGCGAGCGGGTTCCTGCTCAAAGACGCCCTGCCAGAGGAACTCGTGCAGGCGGTGCGCATTGTCGCCGCTGGTGACGCGCTGCTCGCCCCGAGCGTGACGCGGCGTCTTCTGGAACGCTTCGCGACGCAGCGACCGGCGCCGCGCAGGGCGCAGGCATTGGCCGAGCTGACCGAGCGTGAGCGGGAGATCTTGGTGCTGATCGGCCGTGGCCTCTCGAACAGCGAAATCGCGTCCGAGCTGTTCATCGCCGAACAGACCGTGAAGACGCACGTGAGCCGCATCTTCACGAAGCTCGGCGTGCGGGATCGAGTGCAGGCGGTCATCCTCGCCTTCGACAGCGGGTTGGTCGAACCCGCCTCCTGAGCGCAACGCCTCCACCGGACGGTACCGGCGTAGGGGAGCGGAATGGCTCTCGGCGGTGACGCGGGCGCCGGCACCTTCTCCATACCGTCGCCTGGACGGCCCGATCGGGCCGCTCAGGAGGGGAGAAGCCCGTGTCCGTCGACTTACAGCCATCGGTGCGATCAGAACAAACCGCCCTATCTCGCACACGGGACGGCGCTGTCGACCTGGCGCGTGCATGGTGCCTCACGCTCGTCGTGGTGTTGCATGCACTCATGGTCGGCGTGTGGATCGGCACGGACGGCCCTGTGCTGCAGAACGCGCTCGAGGGCTGGGCGGGCTTCGCGCCGTTCACCTGGCTGGTGCAGATCATGCCGCTGTTCTTCGTGCTCGGCGGCTTCTCGGCCTTCACGCAATGGACTGCGCTGCGCGACCGCGGCACGACGGCGTCCGAGTACGTCGGGATGCGCATGCGCAGACTGCTCCGTCCGGCCGTCGCGGCCATCGGAGCGATGGTGGTCGTGCTAGCCGTTCTGAGCATCCTGCACGTTCCGGCCGACATCGTGGCCGTCGCCGGCTTCCGGCTCAGCCAACCGCTGTGGTTCCTCGGCATGTACGCCCTCACCACGTCGCTCGTGCCTCTGATGGTCTCAGCGCATCGACGCGCGCCTATCGCCACGGTGTGTGCAATCGGGCTCGCCGCGGTCGGGGTCGACATTGCGAGGGCATCAACGGGCGTAGCGGCCGTCGGCTATCTCAACCTCGGGTTCGTGTGGCTGCTGGTGCAGCAGCTCGGGTTCTGGCTTGCCGACGGCCGGATGCCGCGTTCCAGAATGCGTCTCTGGATGCTCGCCGCCGGTGCCTTCGGATCACTCGCGATCCTCTGCAGCACTGGGGCGTACTCGTTCGACCTGCTGGCAGATCTCAACCCGCCATGCGGTGCCCTCGTGTTGCTCGGCGTGGGCCAGCTGGCCCTGTTCGACCTTGCACGTCCGACTCTGCGCAGCCTGCACGCCGTGCGCATCGTGAATAGGGTCAGCACCTGGATCAACGCCCGCGCGATGACGATCTACCTCTGGCACATGCTCGTGCTCGTGCTCCTGGCCGGCACGCTTCTCCTCACCGGCGATGGCCTGCCGGTTCCGCTCGATGCCGCATGGTGGACGACGCGACCGATCTGGCTCGCCTGCGTGACCGCTGCTGTCGCGCTGGTGACGCGAGCCGTGGGGCGCTGGGAAGTGAAGCAGACGCCGGCGTTAAACGCGGAGCGGAGCACGGGTCCCCTGGCGGCATACATGTCGACCGTGCTCACGACCAGCGGCGTAGTGATCCTTCTCGCGACGGGCATCACCGTGGTCGGAGGAGTCGTGGGTCTCGCCAGCATCGCCGCCGCGCTCGCCATGGTTACACGACGACCGGACGCCAACGGCATACCTGTCCCGAGGCTCAGCTCCGTTGCGGCGTCAGCTGCGGAATGAGCTCGTCGAGCACGTCGACCGTGTGTTCCCAGCCTGTGACGGCGAGCGTCGGCACCCCCAAGGCGAGCACGGGGTAGTCGTTGCCGTCCGGATCGAGGCGGTCCCCGATGAAAAGCATCTCGGTGAGGCGGATGCCGGTCAGCTCGGAGAGCCGTCCGATGCCGTACGCCTTGTCTATGCCGCGCCGGGTGATGTCGACCGATGTGGATCCACCCGAGCGCACCTCGAGGCCAGGCAGCAGTTCCTGCACTGCGGCCCGCAGGGTGTTCTTCTTCTCACCTGTCGGGTCCCAGGCGGCCTTCCGATCGATGGGAGCGGACTGGCCCAGAGCCGAGAACGTGATCTGCGAACCCCGGTCCTCGAGGATCGCACCCCACGTGTTCTCCTCCCAGTAGCCGAGGCGACGGGCCTCCGACTCGACGGCGGCCAGCGCCTGCGCCTTCTCGTCGTCGCTGAGGTCCTGCGCGTAGACCTTCGTCCAGGCACCGTCGACGAACCGGTAGTACTGGGTGCCGCACGTCGGCATCAGGTGCAGCCGCTCGAGAGCGGAGGGGGAGGCATCCGTCAGCCTGTCGATCACCTGCTTCGAGAACTGTCCGAACTGTCCGCCGGAGATGACGCACACCGGCACGACGTCGAGCAGCGCGGTGAGGCGCTCGGCCATCGACGGGTCGAGCGGCGACTTGGATGGCGCGAGCGTGTCGTCGAGGTCGAAGGCGACAAGGTGGGGCTGATTGCTGATCGAAGGCATGGGTCCTGAACGGTCGGGCACGTCGTGCCGGGACGGATGGATGGTCACAGTTCGGCGTGCAAGCGCCACACCTGTTCGGCCGAAGCCCGCCAGCTGAACGCCGCGGCTCGGTCTGTGCCGGCGAAATGTAGTCGTTCCCGGAGGGTGTCGTCGGCCAACACCGAATCGATCGCCTCAGCGAGCCGTGCCGGATAGCCTGCGGCGTCGTCCTTCGGGACCGTGACTCCGGCGCCGAACGCGACCTCGCTCACGGCGGGATCGTCGGAGTGCACCACGGGGGTGCCGAAACGCATCGCCTCGATGACCGGCAGGCCGAAGCCGGACGACAGATTCGGGTACACGAAGACCGCCGCGCGGCTGAGCACGACGGCGAGGTCCGGATCGCCAAGGGTGCCGAGGGCACGCACGCGTCCTTCGGGCAGCCCGGCCTCCATGGCCACGGTCGACACGTGCTCGCCATGGAACTCCTCGGGCCCGACGACCACGAGAGGCAGACCGGCAACGGACGGATGCGCCATTGCCGAGATCAACGGGCGGAGACCCTTTCGCGGATCAAGGCTGGAGACCGTGGCGATGTAGCTTTCGGGCAGACGAAGAGCTTCGGCACGGGCATCCGCGTCCGAGGGAACGCGAAGTGTTTCGGAGGGGGCGCCGCCGATCACCCGGATGCGGTCGCCGAGCTTCGCCACATCGTCCAGCTGCTCCGCGACGGCATGCGTCGGCACCACGACGGCCTCGGCGAACTTGCGGGCCCGCTTCACCATCGCCTTCTGCCATGCCGCTTCGACCACACCGACCGATTCCGGCGACGTCCACGCGGAGACGTCGTGCACGGTTACGGTCGTTTGATCCAGCGACTCCGTCGCGTCGTGCTTGAAGAGCGGGGCGAGCAGGCTCGGGGCATGGATGAGTCCGCCGCCGAGAGGGAGCTTCACACCCATCTGCCAGGCCAGCGCGAGTTCGCGCGATCCGACCGGCAGCGCGTGGACGCCTACCAGGCCCGGCAGGAGTTGTTGCAAGAGGCGGCGGTCCGTCTCGCCTCGCGCGGCGACGATCCCCTCGACGACGCAGCCACGCGGGGCCGTGGCGATCAGCTGGCGCGTTAGTTCGAGGCTGTACCGGGAGATGCCGTCTGGCACGTCCGTGAGCACATCGTCAACGATCACCCGCAGGGTTGTCATCGAATGCCTTTCGGTCGAACGCCTCCGCCAACGCTTCTCGCCAGTCTCGCATCATGGGGAGTCCGGCTGCACGCCAGGCCTCATGGCCGAGCACGGAGTACGCAGGGCGCGCGGCGGGCCGTACGAACTCCGCACTGGTGGTGGGCTGCACTCGCGCCGGATCGAGGCCGGCTCGTTCGAAGACTTCGCGTGCGAAGCCGAACCACGTCGTCTCACCGCTGGCGGTGCCGTGGTAGACGCCGGAGGCGGCGCTCGAATCGGCAAGGCGCAGGAGCTGTTCGGCGAGGTCGGCGGTCCACGTCGGCTGACCGCGCTGGTCGTCCACCACGGTCACCGTCTCGTGCGTAGCGGCCAGGCGCAGCATCGTCTTGGCGAAGTTCGGCCCGTGCTCCCCGTAGAGCCAGGCCGTGCGCACGATGTACGTGCCCTCCGGATGCGCCGAAATCGCGAGTTCCTCGCCGGCGGCCTTCGTGCGTCCGTATGCGTTGAGGGGATCGCGTGCCGCGTCCTCGGCGTAGGGTGCACTCGCGTCGCCCTTGAAGACGTAGTCCGTCGAGATGGTGACGAGCTTCGCGCCGGCTGCCCGGGCCGCGACGGCGAGATTCTCCGTGCCCAGCGCGTTCACGGCGTACGCGGCATCTTCGTGCGATTCCGCGTCATCCACCTTCGTGTAGGCCGAGGCGTTGAACACGATGTCGTGCCCGCTCACCGCGTTGCGCACGGCGTCGCGATCCGTGACGTCGAGCTCCGCTCGGGACAGCGCGGTGACCTCACGTCCGGCGAGCACGGCCTGCAGGTCGCGGCCGAGCATTCCGGATGCCCCGGTGATCAGGTAACGCATGATTACTGTCCCTGCGCCGCGTATCGGTCCTCGGTCGCCTGCTTCTGCGGGCCCCACCAGTCCTCATGGTCTTTGTACCACTGGATCGTCGCGGCGAGCCCGGCCGCGAAGTCGCCGTATCGAGGCGTCCAGCCGAGTTCCGAACGGAGCTTCGTGGAGTCGATCGCGTAGCGCAGGTCGTGGCCGGGCCGGTCGGCGACGAGGTCGTAGGCATCCGTCGGGTGCCCCAGCTCAGTGAGGATCAACTCGACGACCTGCTTGTTGTTCTTCTCACCGTCGGCCCCGATGAGGTACGTCTCACCGATGCGGCCCTTCTCGAGGATGGTGAGGACGGCGGAGGAGTGGTCGTCGGCGTGGATCCAGTCGCGCACGTTCTCGCCCGTGCCGTACAGCTTGGGGCGCTCGCCGCGCAGCACATTGGTGATCTGGCGCGGGATGAACTTCTCCACGTGCTGATATGGCCCGTAGTTGTTGGAGCAGTTCGAGATCGTCGCCTTCACGCCGAACGAGCGCACCCAGGCGTGTACCAGCAGGTCGCTGCCCGCCTTCGTCGAGGAATACGGGCTCGACGGGTTGTACGGCGTCGACTCGGTGAACCGGGCCGGATCGTCGAGTTCGAGGTCTCCGTAGACCTCGTCGGTGGAGATGTGGTGGAACCGCGTGCCGTGACGGCGAGCAGCCTCGAGCAGCGTGAACGTGCCGACCAGGTTGGTGTGAACGAAAGGCCCCGGCTCGGCGAGCGAGTTGTCGTTGTGGCTCTCCGCCGCGTAGTGCACGACGGCATCGTGTTTGGCAAGGAGATGATCGACCAGTTCTGCGTCCGCGATGTCGCCCTTGACGAACGTGAAACGGTTCTCCGGGAGCCCGTCCAGGGATGCGAGGTTGCCGGCATAGGTGAGCTTGTCGAGCACCGTGACGTCGTGATCGGTGTTGTCGAGCAGATAGTGGACGAAGTTCGAGCCGATGAAACCGGCGCCGCCGGTGACGAGGATCTTCATGGGTGCGCGATTGCCTTCTTGTCGTCAAGAGCGCGGATCAGTCTAGCGATGCGCGATCGATAGACTCGCCGCATGCTCATTCGCGAGCTCAATGTGCCCGACGCGTACGAGATCACACCAGTGCAGCACCGCGACGATCGCGGCGCCTTTCTGGAGTGGTACCGATTCGACAGGCTCGAGGAGACAGTCGGCCACGCACTCGACTTGAAGCAGGCGAATACGTCCGTGTCCCGCAGGGGGTCGGTGCGAGGCATCCACTTCGCCGACATCCCCCCGGGGCAGGCGAAGTACGTCACGTGTACCCGCGGCGCTGTGCTCGATTTCGCCGTGGACATCCGAACTGGGTCGCCGGTGTTCGGTGCTTGGGACACGGTGCTCCTCGACGATGTCGACCGTCGGGCCATATATCTCGCGGAGGGACTCGGGCATTGCTTCGTCGCCCTAACCGACAAGGCGACCGTCAGTTACTTGGTGACGGATGTGTACGACCCGGCACGTGAGCACGGCATCAACCCGCTCGACCCCGAGCTCGCACTGGGATTCCCCCTCGACGCCGCGGAACTGCTGCTTTCGCCGAAGGACACGGATGCACCAACGCTCGACGAGGCGCGCGAGCGAGGTCTGCTGCCGGACTATGCCGCCGCCCAGTCGTTCTCGGCGGCACCGAACGGAGCCGAGTGACGTGCGTGGGATCATTCTCGCTGGCGGATCGGGAACGCGGCTTTGGCCGATCACCAAGGCGATCTCCAAGCAGCTCATGCCCATCTACGACAAGCCGATGATCTACTACCCGTTGTCGACGCTCATGATGGCCGGTATTCGTGAGATCCTCGTCATCACCACACCTGAGTACAACGGGCAGTTCGAAGCGCTGCTCGGTGACGGATCGCCGTATGGCCTCCATCTCGAGTACGCCGTGCAGGCCTCACCCGACGGTCTCGCCCAGGCCTTCATCATCGGCGAAGACTTCATCGGTGACGAGTCCGTCGCGCTCGTGCTCGGCGACAACATCTTTCACGGCACTGGGCTCGGCACCGCGCTGCAACGGGTGACGGATGATCGGGGAGCCACGATCTTCGCGTACCACGTGAGCAACCCGCACGCATACGGGGTCGTCGAGTTCGACCGCGACTTCAACGCCGTATCGATCGAGGAGAAGCCCGCGCAACCGAAGAGCAACTACGCGGTGCCGGGCCTCTACTTCTACGACAACGACGTTGTCGATATTGCGAAATCGATCACGCCCAGCGCTCGGGGCGAGCTTGAGATCTCTACCGTGAACGAACGGTATCTGGAGGCGGGCGAGCTGCGGGTCAGGGTGCTCGACAGAGGAACCGCGTGGCTCGATACCGGAACCGTCGAGTCGATGATGCAGGCATCGGAATACGTTCGCGTCATCGAAGACCGCCAGGGAACCAAGATCGGTTGCATCGAAGAGGTCGCATGGCGAGCCGGTTGGATCGACTCCGCGCAGCTCCGGGCGCTGGCCGAGCCGCTCGTCAAGAGCGGATATGGCGCCTACCTCGAGGGCCTGATCTCCGGCTGACGTCACCCGATCTCACGGGAGCGGCAGAATCCGGCTGATAAAGTCGAGAGTCAGCCACGTCACCCGCTGCTGGGGCGCTTCATGTCGAGCGCGCCAGAATGAGGAATCTGCATGTCCCCTGATAGGCAAACTGTCAGCCTGGTGTTTCCAGCCTTCAACGAGATTGAATCCGTCGGAGAAATCGTCGACTTCGCGCGACAGATCCGTGCTCGCCACCCCGAGTATGATTTCCAACTCGTCGTCGTAGACGACGGTTCGAGCGACGGGACTGCCGATGCGCTGGAACAGCTGGTGACACCCGACGACAATGCCAGGATCGTCCGACTTTCTCGCAACTTCGGCTCCCATGCCGCCATCTCGGCAGGATTCTCCCTTGCATCAGGAGACGCAGCGCTGACGCTCAGCGCTGACAGGCAGGAGCCGATCGAGGCGATCGACCAGTTCCTCGCAGAGTGGGAATCCGGAGCCGAGATCGTTTGGGGTCTTCGGTCCGTTCGGGCGACAAAAGCGGGGGCGCAAGAGACCTTTGCAACGACGTTCTCGAAGATGTACCAGAGGTTCTCCGATGTCCCGAGCTACCCCAGTGAGGGTCCGTCACAGATACTCGTCGCTCGCGGCGCACTTGACGCACTGAACTTGATGCCCGAGGCGAACCGCAACGTCCTCGCTATGGCCGCTTGGACCGGGTTCGAGCAGCGCCGGATCTACTTCGAGCAATTGCCGAGGCCGCATGGTGTGAGCAAATGGACTTCGAAGAAGAAGATCAAGCTGGTTGTCGACTCGTTCGTGGAGTTCTCGCACGCACCCTTGCAGTGGGTGGCCGTATGCGGCGTTGTGTGTGCGCTGATCGGTGTGCTTCTGCTGATCGTTGCGCTGATCCTGCTGTTCATACCGGCATCGAGCGGATCTGGGGTTGCGTTGATTGCCGGTCTCGTGGTCGGGATGGGCGGTGCGAACCTCGTAGGCCTTGGAGTGGTGGGCGAGTACGTGTGGCGAGCGGGTGACGACGCGCGTCGTCGTCCGGTCTTCATCGTCAGTCGTGTCTACGACTCGCTGGACTGAAACGAATGAAGGGAAATATGAAGAACGTTCCGTTGGGGCAACCCACAGTCGGCGATGAAGAACTGGCCGCTGTCAAAGCGGTTTTCGAATCCGGGTGGCTGTCGGGAGCTGGGCCGGCATGCCAGGCGTTCGAGGCCGAATTCGCCGCCGCAGTCGGGGCTACCGGTGCGGTGGCCACCTCGAACTGTGGCTCGGCACTCCACCTCGCGCAGCTTGTTCTCGGAGCGGGTGCGGGCGACGAGGTCATCGTCGCCGACTACACGTTCCCGGCGACCGGTCACTCCGTGATGTGGGCGGGAGCCACTCCGGTCTTCGCAGACGTGCGACCGGACATCTGGACCATCGACCCGGCATCTGTCGAAGACAAGATCACCTCGAAGGCGGTCGGGATCATCGCCGTCGACTCCTTCGGCCAGCCTGCCGACTACGATGAGCTCCGTGCGATCGCGGACCGGCACAAGCTATGGCTGATCGAGGACGCGGCCTGCGCATCCGGCGCCACGTATCACGGGCGACCGGCGGGAAGCCTGGCCGACGTCGCCGCGTTCAGCTTCCACGGCCGCAAGGGCATCACCGCGGGCGAAGGCGGCGCTCTCGTCAGCGCGGATGCCTCGCTCGTCGCCCACGCTCGCAAGCTGCACACCTACGGCATCTCACCCGCGATCACCCGTGCGAACTCGACGGACCTGCCTGTGCCGTCGTTCGACGAGCTGGGCTACAACTACCGCATGTCCGACGTGCAGGCGGCGATCATGCGCGAGCAGCTGAAGCGCATGCCGCAGCTGCTCGAGGCGAGGAGCCGTGCGGCGGACCGTTACGCAGAGCTGCTGGGCGATGTCGAGCTGCTGACTCTTCCGATCGCCCTCGACGATCGCACCCACCCGTGGCAGTCCTACGTGATCGGACTCGACCCGTCCCTGGATCGCGGCGCTGTCGCACATCTGCTTCGTGAGCGCGGCGTGGGGTGCAACTTCGGAACCTACGCCAGCCACGTGCAGCCGCTGTACGGCGACCAGCCGGACCTGCCCGTTTCGCGTCGGCTCTTCGACCGGCACCTAGCGATTCCGATGCACGCCAACCTGGCCGACGACGACATCGAGTACGTCGCAACCACGGTGCGCGATGTCGTGTCTGCCCGTGAGACGCAGGCCGCCTGACGCACGATGCAGCTCATTCACGCAACAACGAAAGAAGAATCAATCAGATGACCGAGAAGAAGACCGTATTCGTCACCGGAGGTGCCGGCTTCATCGGCCTGCACGTCGTGCCGATGCTCCTGGAGCGCGACTGGAAGGTGCGCATCTTCGACAACATGGTGCGCGGTGACCGCGACAAGGCGAACGAACTCGCTAACGAGTTCGACGTGGATGTCGTGGACCAGGACGTGCGTTCGGGCGCTGCCGTCGCCGCGGCGATGAAGGGCTCGTCACGAGTTGTGCACCTCGCAGCTGACTCGATCAACAAGTCTGTTGCAGACACGTACAGCTCGATCGACATCAACATGGTCGGATCGCACAACGTCTTCGCCAGCGCCGCCGAGCAAGGCATCGAGCGCGTGGTGTACGCTTCCAGCGCGTCGGTCTACGGCGACCCGCAGAAGCTGCCGATGAACGAAGACGACGAGCTCAATCCCCTCACGCCGTACTGCATCGGCAAGCGCACGGGGGAGGACCTGTTGGGTTACTATCAGCGCAAGTCGGGGTTGTCCTGGATCGCCCTGCGCTTCTTCAACGTGTACGGACCGGGTCAGAAGACCACCGCGTACTACACGTCGGTGATCAACCACTTCGTCAACCGCCTGCGCACGGGGCAGCCGCCTGTCATCGACGGCAAGGGCGAGCAGTCCATGGACTTCATCCACGTACACGACATCGCACGCGCGGTGACACTCGCGGTCGAGGCGGAGCAGGCGAACATGGCCATCAATGTCGGAACCGGCATCTCGACGAGCGTTGCGCAACTCGCGCACATCCTCATCGACGCGATCGGTGCTGACGTCGAGCCCATCTTCAACCCTCGCGATGTGCTGGTGAGCCGTCGGGCGGCCGACATCACGCGGGCCAAGGAGGTGCTCGGTTTCGAGTATTCGATTCCGGTGGAGCAGGGCATGTCCGACCTCATCCGCTACGAAGCAGCGGTAGCCGCAGCCTGACGATGCCGGCAGAACCTGGCCGGCTTCCGGCGAATCCGTACAATGAGCACGCGTGGATCGTCGGCGAGCCGGAGGTTGGTGAGGGCACCTGGATCGGTGCCTTCACCGTCATCGATGCCTCCGGCGGGCTGACGATCGGGAGCGGCTGCGATATCTCCTCAGGCGTCCACATCTACACGCACTCCTCGGCGCGGCGCTGCGTTTCCGGTCGCGGGTTTAACGAGGTGGAGCGCCAGAGCGTCAGCATTGGCGACCGGGTCTTTATCGGTGCCAACGCGGTCGTGATGATGGGTGTCACGATCGGGGACGAAGCGGTGATCGGTGCCGGCGCGGTTGTCACGAAGGACGTGCCGGCGCGCACGGTCGTGGCGGGCGTTCCCGCACGGCGGGTTGCGACCGTCGACCTCGAGAACGGGACGCGGCCGGAATTCCCGCCGCTCTGATTCCGGCCGTACTCAGCGACCTCGAAATGACGAGGGTCCGAGCCAATGCTCGGGCCCTCGTCCATTCATTCTGTCAGGCGGCCTCTGGGCGCGCCCTCAACGCTCTTTCGACGATGCGATGCGCGGGAAGGTATGACTCGCGCTCGGCGTCCGCATCGATCTCCCCGCGGAGCAAAGAGACAAACCGTGCGAACTGCGTTGCCAGCGGTTCGCGTCCGGTGATCTCCGGAACCTCCATCTCTGTCGCCTGCCGGAATCCCGCGCCACCGACCTCGTCGGACTCGATGACGGTGTGGCGGTAAGCGGTCACGCCGCGACGAAGCAGATCGATCTCGACCATCCGATCGAGTGTCTGGATCACCATGGTGCGCACCTTGCGCTGGCTCAGCCTGCTCGCCGACGCCGATCCCAGTGCGCCACTCGAGAAGCCGAGCGACACCTCGATGACATCCTCTGCGCCAGGGACTGAACTCGGGTGGAATCGGCCGGTCTCCATTCGCACGGTGTCAGGGGATGCACCGCCGAAGAGCTGCGCGATCAGATCCACATCGTGCACGAGCAGGTCCCACGCCACGCCGGTCTTGATGCGCGGCACATAGGGGGAGTGCCGATCGGCCCGCACGTAGACCGGGTCGGTGACCATTCTGTGTGCGACCATGATCGCCGGGTTGTATCGCTCGAGGAACCCGCACATCAGGGGAAGGCCGGCGCGCGCGGCGGCGTCCGTGATCTCGAGTGTCTGCTCAAGCGACGGACAGATCGGCTTCTCGATCAGCAGAGGCTTCCCCATCGCGATGACGTTGCTCGCAATGCTGAAGTGGTGCTCGGTGGACGCGGCGACGACGACGGCGTCCGCGCCGGCCACCGCATCCAGCTCGGGCGACCAGGTCGCTCCGGTCGCCTCGGCGACGGGTTCGGCCGCCTCCCGAACCGGGTCGATGATCGTGACCAGGTCGGCCGCATCGCTCTCCGAGATGATGCGGGCGTGATTACGGCCCATCGAGCCGGCACCGATGAGCGCGACCTTCACTCGTCCGGTCATCGCAGAGCTCCGCGAACTGCCTCCGCGATGATGTCGAGGTCGTGCTCTTCCAGGTACTGGTGCACGGGCAGCGAGACACACCGCTTCGCGATCGACTCGGCCACCGGGTTCGATCCGACGAGCACGCGTGGGTGCTCCCGATACGCCGCATAGTCGTAGACCGGCTTCGGGTAGTAGATTCCGCTTCCCACGTCGGACTGGGTGAGGGAAGCGATGAAGGAGTCACGGTCGACACCATCAGGCAGAAGAATCGTGTATTGGTGCCACACGTGCTTCCTGCCGGGAAGCTGGGTCGGGAGCGTGACGCCTTCGAGTCCTTTCAGCCGCTTGCTCAGTCCTTCCGCGTTCCGACGCCGACAGGCGAGCTGCTGGTCGTATTCGGCCAGCTGCGGCAGCACGACGGCGGCCTGAAGGTCCGTGAGTCGGTAGTTGTGCCCGGGCAGCACGTAGTTGTAGCGCTCCCGCATGCCCTGGTTACGCAGCAACCGGAGAGTGGTGGCGATCTCGTCATCGTTGGTCGTGATGATCCCGCCCTCGCCGGTGGTGAGGTTCTTCGTGGCATAGAACGAGAAACATCCGGCAGCGCCGAAGGTGCCGACGCACTGACCCGAATACGTCGCACCGTGGGCCTGAGCCGCGTCCTCGATGATCGCGACGCCGTGCAGGGACGCCGTCGCGGCGAGCGGAGCCATGTCCGCCGATTGGCCGTAGAGGTGCACGGGCATCAGCACCTTCGTGCGATCCGTGATCTGCGCGTCGACGGCCTGCGGGTCAAGGCCGAAGTCCGCCTCGAGAACATCGGCGAATCGAACGGTGGCTCCGGCCTCGAGCGCTGCATTGATCGTCGCAATGAACGTGAACGGGCTGGTGACCACCTCGTCGCCGGGCTCGAGGTTCTGGGTCTGCAAGGCGGCGACGAGGGCTGTCGTTCCGTTGTTCACCGCCACCGCGTGCCGCGCCCCCGTGAGCGACGCGAATTCCTCCTCGAACCGTGCGACGACGGGTCCCTGTGCGATGATGCCGGAGCGGATCACCGAGAGCACGCTCTCCTCGACCTCTTGACCCAGACGAACGGTGGAGATGGGAATCAAGTCCGGTCCTTTCTGCGAAGACTTCGGCGCCGAACTTCAGGCGCACCGATGTCCAATGCTAATGGTCGCGAGGATCGTGTCCGAGGTGTCTATCAGGTGCCGTCCAAAGTTGCCGGTAAAGTGGGACCGGTCGTGCACGGCCACTCGGGCTCGCGTGCGTCCCCCAAAGACTTTGATGAACGACCACTCTGCCTCCTTCCTTACGCGAGTCCGGCCCGCTCGATGTGGTGCGCGTGCCTTGCTCGCGGCCGGGCCGGCGGAATCGGTGAGCAAGCAGAGGATGCTGCATGGATGAGGCGATGACTGACGACACCCGACCGCCATCGCTGGACTCTTCGGCTCCAAGCTCATCGTCGCGCCGCGCGGCCGTCGTCAATGTGCTTCGCTGGGTCCTCCTTGCCCTCGTGATCGCCGCCGCCGTGTGGCAGCTCGCCGTCAACTGGACGACTGTCATCCACACGGTCGGCTCCCTGCAATGGCACCGGACGCTGCTCTCATTCCTCTTCGTGCTGGCGGGTGTGGCATGCGGAACGATGAGCTGGCAAGTGCTCGTCGACGGGCTCGGCGTGCCCATCGGTATCGGCCGCGGGGCCCAGATCTTCCTCGTCGGTCAGCTCGGCAAGTACCTCCCGGGTTCCGTGTGGGCCTATGTGCTGCAGATCGAGTTGGGCCGGAAAGCCGGGCTGGCCCGAGCGCGCGTCTTCGCGGCGACGCTCTTTTCTGTCGTCGTCGCAGTCGTCGCAGCCCTGCTTGCAGGGTCCCTCGCCGTACCGCAGCTGACGGCGGATGACTCCGGACTGTCGTGGCTGCCCTGGCTCTACCTGGTTCTCCCGTTCGCGCTGATCCTGCTGTACCCGCCGGCGCTGACCGCGCTCGTCCGCTTCGGTTTCAAGATCCTGCGTCGCCCGCGGCCCGACCATCCGGTCACGTTCTGGGTGGTCGTGCAGTCCGTGCTATGGGCGCTCGGGTCCTATATCTCATACGGTGCGCACCTCTGGCTTCTGGGCGACACGCATCACGGGTTGACCTTGGGGCCGCTCGGACTCTGCATCGGAACGATGGCGCTCGGGATGCTTGCAGGCATCGTGGGCTTCCTCCTTCCGGCAGGCGTCGGTGCTCGTGAGCTCGTGATCATCGCGGCGCTCAGCCCGCTGGTGGGGATCGGCCAGGCGACGGCCTACGCAGCCGTGTCACGGCTCATGTTCATCGCATCAGACCTGCTTTCCGCGGGTGGTGCTGCAGGGATCGCCGTCATCGCGCGCCGCCGCAAAGGGGCGTACCACGGCGACGTCGACCTCATCCCGTAGGCCGAGCACCCTCGGATGCGCTGGGCAAGCGCGTCGAATCACTAGTGAAGGAGTAGAGCGCGCGTGGCACGTGTGGTCGTCGTGGGTTCCGGGATCGTCGGATTGGCTGTGGCCCGAGAACTGTCGATGAAGGGCGACTCCATCATGGTCATCGAGAAAGAGGCGGACCTGGCGCGCCACCAGACAGGTCGCAACTCCGGTGTCATCCATTCCGGCATCTACTACAAGCCTGGAAGCTACAAGGCCACCATGTGCACGGCGGGCGCGCTGTCGATGAAGGAGTACGCGGCCGAACACGATGTCGCGTGCGAGACCCCAGGCAAGCTCATCATCGCCACGACCGCTGCCGAGATTCCGCAACTGGCCGTTCTCGAGGAACGAGGCAAGGGAAACGGGGTGCCTGTCCGGCGAGTCACTGCCGCCGAGGCACGTGAGTACGAACCGAACGTGAGATGCCTCGCCGCCCTGCGCGTCGAGTCGACCGGAATCGTCGACTACGTGGGCATCTGTCGCGCCATGGCCGCAGAGATAGTGGCGGCCGGAGGTGAGCTCCGATTCTCCGAGAGGTTCATCGGCGCCGAGCAGAGTGGTGCCCGACTGAGGGTGCGAACCTCGCGTGACGAGTTCGAGGCCGACTTCCTCGTGAACTGCGCCGGCCTGCAGAGCGACAAGGTCGCGCGCGCGTGCGGCCTCAAGCCGGACCTGAGGATCATCCCATTCCGTGGCGAGTACTTCGAACTCGCGGGGGCCAAGGCGTCCATGGTGAACGGGCTGATCTACCCGGTTCCTGATCCGAACTTTCCATTCCTGGGCGTACACCTCACGAAGATGATCGGGGGAGGTGTTCACGTCGGACCGAACGCGGTGTTCGCGATGGCGCGTGAGGGCTACCGCTGGCGTGATGTGAACGTCAGGGATGTCTGGGACTCCGCCACCTGGCCGGGACTCTGGGTCCTCGGCGCGAAGAACGCGAAGGCGGGAATGTCGGAATTCGGGCGCAGCGTCATGAAGAGCAAGTTCGCCAAGAGCCTCGACGTGATGGTGCCTGGCATCGATGCCCGGGATCTTCAACGCGCGCCGGCCGGAGTGCGTGCCCAGGCCATGCGCAGCAACGGCGTCCTCGTGGACGACTTCGCCATCCTCCGCGGCAGCAGGCAGATCCACGTGCTCAATGCGCCGTCCCCTGCCGCGACAGCCTCCCTGGAGATCGCGAAGCACATCCGTTCTGAGATCGATGAGATGAGCCGATGACCGCACCAGCCACCGTCGTTCCTCCTCAGCCCGAAACTCGCAACGAGTCCGATCGGACGGCGCCGCGGCGTGGGTGGCTCCGAGCGCTTCCCGTGCTGTCGGCGCTCGTCACCGTTCTGATCGGTGCATTGCTGCCCCTGCTGCGAGTTGCGAACTTCTATTACTGGGATGACTCCGCTGCCGTGGCGATGCCGGTGTGGCAGCGCATCGGCAGTGCAGTCCTCTCAGGGCAGGCACCGTTCCTCTATCTCGACATGTGGCGCGGCGGCAATCTGATAGCCGAAGCTGCGACGGGCATGTGGAACCCCGTCATGGTCGCACTCATGGTCATCACCCATCCCATCGACGACGTCGGACTGGCCATCGGTATCGCGAAGATCGCGCTGTTCCTGATCATGGCCGGCGGCGTATACCTGCTGGCGCGTTCCTACCGGGCCAAGCCATGGCTGGCGGCGATCGCCGGCGCGGTCATTCCGCTGAGTGGCTGGGCCCTGTTCATGAACGGCACGGCGTGGATCAACGAGACTGCGATCAACGCCTTTCTTCCGTGGGCGTGGTGGGCGCTGCGCTGGGCCGTCAGGAAACGGGGTCGCGGCTGGAGCATCCCGTTGGCGGCGGTTATGGGATATCTGACCTTCTCTGTCGGCGATCCGTACGGCCTGCTCGCTCTCGCGTTCGTCTTCGCCGCCGTTGGCATCGAGGTCCTCATCCGCCGCAGCTATCGCGATCTATGGTGGCTCTTGTCGCTGGGCGTAGGCATGGTGCTACTAGCCGTTGTGGTGTTCCTGCCTTTCGTTTTCACGGCCTCCGTTGGGGTCCGCGTCGATTCCGGGATCTGGAACGATGAGTTCCTCAGTCCGAACCTCAGCGACCTGTTCGGGCTCAGTGCACCCACCTTCAAGCCATATATTCACGCGTTCGGGCTGCCCAATCTGACCTTCCCCGGGCTTTACCTTGCCTGGTTCGTCTTGCCGATCCTCCCCTGGCTGCGATGGCGACCAATTGGTGGCTGGAGACCGTTCGCGGGCATCCTGGTCTTCACCGGCGTCTACCTCCTTCTCGTGCTCGGTCCTTCGCAACTCGGCATGTTCAGGTGGCCCGCACGACTCATTCCGTTCCTCTACTTGGGACTCATGATCATTCTGGTCATGCTCATGTCGTCAGGGTTGCGTCGTGACAGGCCCAGGTTGCGTGGTGCCATCTCAGGCGCGATCATCTTGCTGGGCGCCTGGCTGGCGTACTCGGACATGCCGTATCTGTGGAAGTGGCACGCGCTAACCGCTGTGCTCATCGCTGTGTTCCTGTGGTTATACCTGCGGTGGGGCAACCTCCAAGCGCGCGGGTACGTCATCCTGGCTCTGACCAGCTTGGCCATGCTTGGCGCCCAGGTCATCATTACGCCAGGCAACGGGAACGTTGCAGATTACGACTTCCCTCGCTCTCGGTCGGCGATGGTGGAGGACTTCGCAAAGTACAAGGGCCTCACCGTACAGATCGCCGATTTCATGGCAATGCCGAAGAACCTGACGCCTGACAAAGCGTGGACCAGCATGCTCGGCGGCAGCCTGTACTCGGTGGCGGGCGTGGAATCCACGAACGCCTATACCGGAATCGGCTACAACAAGATGGACAACACGCTGTGCATGTCGTACAACGGTGGCACGTGTTCCAAAGCGTGGGATGCCCTCTGGCACAAAGAACCAGATGGTCACACGCTGGCTGACCTCATGAACGCCCAAACGGTGGTCGTGGAGCGCAACTTCACCAACGACCACAAGGTGCCAGCGGGCTGGAGCGTGCAAAGTCGCAACAAATGGGTCACCGTCTATCACCGGAACGCGCCGCTTGCCCATCCGAATGGGAGGGTGAGCGCAGCGGATGGCGTTACCGTCACGTCGGACGTCGACAGTGGCAATATGCACGAGTCAGTGGGGGTGCGGGCCTCCTCGAATGGCGGAACGCTCACGTTCGCGCGACTGGCGTGGCCGGGCTATTCCGCCAACTTGAACGGCAAGTCCGTGCCGGTGAAGACGGGACCGGCCGGCCTCGTCGTCGTCGATCTTCCCCCGGGCGAATCGGGCAAGCTTGCCCTGACATTCACACCGCCTGGCCTGTATGCCGGTCTGGTCGCCGCCGGAGCGGGAATCGTGTTGATCGTCGTGATCACCGTCCTGCGGACCCGCAGACGTGAGAAGGCGCAGGCCCTGTAGTCCCCACCGGGACGCGGCTGCGCTGGCGGGTCAGGCTTCCGTCAGAACGCCGTCGACCTCGACGTAGAGGTCGCCGGTCACCGGACACTTCCAGCGATCATCGGTGAGCTCGAGCGGCACGCCCGCTTTGCCGACCCACCGAATCCGGCGAGCGGGCACGCCGGCGACGAGCGCAAAATCCGGAACGTCTTTGGTGACGACCGCGCCCGCCGCGACGGTCGCCCAACGGCCGATCGTCACCGGCGCGATGCAGACCGCTCTAGCTCCCACGGAAGCGCCCTCCTGGATGGTCACGCCGACGGGTGTCCAGTCATGCGCGTCTTTCAATGACCCGTTTGGCGTGACGGCACGCGGATAGGTGTCGTTCGTGAGCACGACGGCGGGGCCGATGAACACGCCGTCGCCGAGCAAGGCCGGCTCGTACACGAGCGCATAGTTCTGCAGCTTGCAGTTGTCGCCGAGCTGCACTCCGGTCCCCACATAGGCGCCTCGTCCGATGATGCAGTCGACGCCTATCTGCGCGTGCTCACGCACCTGCGCCAGGTGCCACACTTTCGTCCCTTCGCCGATGGCGGCGTCCGGCGAAACGTCGGCTCCGGGTGCGATGAATACCATGCTTTGCATCCTTCCTCAGCTGCGAGAGGGCTGTGGCGACTGCGCCGAAGCCTTTCCACTGGTCGCGGCCGACGAATTCGAGTCGGACGAGGTGCTCTCGATGGTGGCCCTCCACCGCTCGATCGAGGTGATGCGCGGTAGCGCGGCGCGGTACTCACTCGCCAGGCGATCCCACTCTCGGCGGTACCGCAGATTGAGGCGGATCGCATCGCGCAGGAGCTTGCGGAACTTCCGGGGATCGCGCACATGCCACGTGGCACCGGAGCCCTCGGCCCGGCTGATGAGAACGCTGTCCCAGTTCGGTACCTCGAACCAGCGTGCGTCCTGGAACATGAGATGGCCATGTGGCGCTCCGACGTCGGTCGTCACTTTCCGGCTGTGTCGTGCGATCTGACGCAGCAGCCAAACGCCGAAGCCGACGCCGTGCGGACCCGGATCCGACTTGCCGGTCGTGACCGACATGATCTCCCGAGCGGGAAAGTGCGGGATCTTCTCCGCATCTTTGATGATGGTCGATTCCTGGAAGTGCTTGCCCAGGTCGCGCACGCGTGGAAGCCGATCGAGCATGTCGTGCTGAAGCTGGTCGGGTCCTTTGAACACGTTGCGGATCGCCTCCATACGCATGGCCACCGTGTAGTAGTCCATGGTCAGGAGGTTCTTCACGTCGCCGGCGAGGTTGGATCGCCAAAGCTTGCCGCCGCGCTTCTCCGGAGAGTGGAGGAGTGCGGTGACGAGACGGTTGCGGGCATGGAAGAACGCCTGCCAATCGTGCGAATCGTCCTTATCGACCCAGGACACGTGCCAGATGGCTGCGCCGGGGAAGCTGACGGTCGGGACTCCGTGCTGTCGTGCCCGGAGCGAATACTCGGCGTCGTCCCACTTGATGAACGCGGGCAGCGCGAGCCCGACCTGTTTGATCGTGGAGACGGGGATGAGTGACATCCACCAGCCGTTGTAGTCGACGTCGTATCGGCGATGCAGCCAGGTGGTCTGTCGGAGGTTGGACCCGCCCAGGTCGTGCCCTCCCGGGGTGAAGGGGCCCCACATGAACGGACGCCAGTGGATGCCCTCCGCATAGGCGTGCAACCTCGCCTTGTCGTACATATCGAAGAAGTGCCCTCCGACAATGGCCGGTTTCGTGCAGTGATTGGCGAACACAACGAGGCGTCTGATGCTTTCCGGCTCCACCTCGACATCGTCGTCGAGCAGAATCACATAGTCGGATTCACCGCGGTCCACTACCTCGAGCATCCCGCGCGAAAAGCCGCCCGAGCCGCCGATGTTCGCCTGCTCGATGACGGTGAGCTTGCCCTGCAGGCTCTCCTCCGCGGCAGCGAACCCCTGGGCCTCAACGATCTTCTCTGATCCCTGGTCGACGACGATGACACGGTCGAGTACTTCCCGTGTCTCGTCGTCACTGCCGATCTCGGTGAGAAGTGTCGTGCAATATTCTCTCCGGTTGAGGGTGGTGATTGAGACCGTTGCTGTTCCGGCGGTGACCGGCTCGAGATCCGCGGGCGCCAGCCAGTCAGCCTGCAGGAGCTCGAGTTCATCGTCGAGCGAGTACAGGTCGAACCACAGCCATCCGCCATCGAGGAAGGACACGAGGGGAATACGGAAGGTCGAAGTGACCTCGGAACCCTTGAGCACCTCGGTGGCGTCGACACGCTGCACGACCGCTCGAGCATTGGATCGGAACAGCACAATCTCGCCGGGACCGCGAGTTGTCACTCTCAGCACGACTTCGCGGAGTCCGGTCCACGCCTTCCAGTAGCTGGCGGGGAAGGCGTTGAAGTACGTTGCGAGGGACACTTTCTCGAAGGGGGGCAGTGCCAAGCCCCTGCGGCCGCGCAGCCAGGCGAGTCCGCCCCTGTCGGTCAGTCGAGAGGCCAGGAGGTTGCCTCCTGGGTCGAAGACACCGCGCATCTTGGCCAGCGTGTCCTTCTCGCTGTCTGGAATGTATGACCAGCCCCACGTTTCGGGATCGAGATAGAGGGGAAGTGCCTTGGGATCACCGTGCTCCGGGAATATCACCCGCTGAAGTACCGTACCGGAGTCCGTATTGCTCACATTGTCATCCATTCGCTCATTCATCCCCGTCATCGTCAGTTCGTCAGCCCTCGTTGGAGCGCATGATCTCCACCGCCTCATGGGAGGGCCCGTCGAACACCATGCGGCCCTTCCGCAAAAGGATGCCGCGCTCGCACAGGTCGGCGACCATGTCAAGGTCGTGGCTCACGACGACCAGGGTCTTGCCATTCGCGTGCAACTCGCGGATCTTGGCCAGGCACTTGCGCTGGAACGGCTCGTCGCCGACGGAGAGGATCTCGTCGACCAAGAGGATGTCCACCTCGGTGTGAATGGCCACGGAGAACGCCAGGCGCAGGAACATGCCCGATGAGTAGTGCTTGACCTCGGTGTCGATGAAGGCCTCAATCTCTGAGAACTCGACGATCTCGTCGAAGCGCGCCTCGATCTCCTTGCGGGACATGCCGAGGATGGCAGCGTTGAGGAACACGTTCTCCCGACCCGAGAGGTCGGGATGGAATCCGGCTCCGACCTCGATCAGACCCGCAACCCGACCACGCGTGAGTACCTGACCACCATCTGGCTGGAACACGCCGGAGACGAGCTTGAGCATCGTTGACTTGCCGGAGCCGTTGAACCCCAAGAGCGCCACCGACTCGCCCTCGCCGATGGAGAAGGACACCTGGTCGAGCGCGTTGAACGTCGAGGAGATCTGCTTGCGCCGGATCGCAGCGATGAAGGTCTCTTTCAGTGAGTGGGTGTGTCGGAGCTTGAATGTCTTCCGCACCTCGTCGACGACGATCCTGGCATCGGCCGCGGGCTCAGAGGTCCTGGGCAAAACGACCCTCCAACCGGCGGAAGAGGAACTGACCGGCAACGATCACGATGGCGGAGATCAGGAGCGCGATCAGTGCGTGCATGGTGATGCTGGACGGCATGGGGGAGGAACCACTCGTGGTGGGGAACCAGAACGACGCGTGGAACATCTCGACGGCCGCGGTCAGAGGATTGATCTGGTAGATGAACATCAGCCAGGGCGGCAGCACCTTCGCCACCATCTGCCACTGGTAGAGCACCGGGGAGGCCCAGGTCGCGACGAGCACGATCAGCTCGACGAAGTTCTGCGCATCGCGGAAAAGCACGTTCACGGAGCCGAACAGCATGCCGAGCCCTGTGGCGAACAGCAGGATGATGACGGTGCCGAGAATGAACGCGAGAGCCTGGATGAGATCCGGATGCCATCCCACAACGAGGCACACGCCGAAGAGCACCACGATCTGCGGAAGGAAGTTCACGAATGCGACGAGAGTGGACGCGACAGGAAACATCTCCCGCGGGAGATAGATCTTCTTGATCAGCGGAGCGTTGTCGACGAGAGACCGTGTGCCGTTGCTGAAGGCCTCGCTGAAGAGGTTCACCACCACGAGACCGCTGAACATGTAGATCGGGTAGTTGGCGATGCTCTTGTTCTGCTGTAGGAAGATGCCGAGCGCGATGAAGAAGACGGCGAACTGCGTCAGCGGCTTGACATACGACCACAGCCAGCCGAGCACGGATCCCCTGTAGCGCACGCGGACCTCTTTGCGCACGAGGAGACCGAGGAGGTACCGGCGCTTGACGACGTCGAAGAGTCCGGCACCGTGTCCGGGCTGTACGAACTCGCCGCGCGCGGTTTCTGCGAGTGTGCGGCTCACGACGCTCAGCCTTCGCCGCCTGCCAGCAGCGGCTGGAGCTTGTTCGAGTACATCGAAAGCGCCGAGCCGATTGCCATGTGCATGTCCAGATACTGGTACGTGCCGAGGCGGCCGCCGAAGAAGACGTTCGGTTCACCGGCCTGCAGTTCGCGGTATGCGAGAAGGCTCTCGCGGTCCGCAGGCGTGTTGACGGGGTAGTAGGGCTCGTCTCCCCGTTCGGCGAACCGGGAGTACTCCCGCATGATGACCGTCTTGTCGGCCGGGTATTCACGCTCGGGGTGGAAGTGCCGGAACTCGTGGATGCGCGTGTAGGGCACCGTGGCATCCGCGTAGTTCATCACCGGCGTGCCCTGGAAGTCGCCGATCGGAAGGACCTCTTGCTCGAAGTCCAGGGTGCGCCAAGAAAGCGTTCCGCCTGTGTAGTCGAAGTAGCGGTCCACCGGCCCGGTGTACACCACTGGGACACTGCCCACCACGGCATTCTTGTTCACCGGCTGGGATTCGTCGAAGAAGTCGGTGTTCAGCCGAATCTCGATGTTCGGGTGATCCGCCATGCGCTCGAGCCACGCGGTGTAGCCGTCGACTGGCAGGCCCTCGAATGTGTCGTTGAAGTAGCGGTTGTCGTACGTGTACCGCACAGGAAGGCGGCTGATCACCTCTGCCGGCAGCTCCTCTGCGGACGTCTGCCATTGCTTCGCCGTGTAATCGCGGATGAACGCCTCGTAGAGCGGGCGTCCGATCAGAGAGATGCCCTTCTCCTCGAGGTTCGCCGCATCGCGGGTGGAGAATTCGGATGCCTGCTCCGCCACCAGCGAACGGGCTTCGCCGGGCGAGTACGCGGAGCGGAAGAACTGGTTGATCGTTCCGAGGTTGATCGGAAGCGGGTACACCTCGCCGCGATAGTTCGTGTAGACGCGGTGCACGTACGACGTGAACTTCGTGAACCGGTTGACGTATTCCCACACCGGAACGTTCGAGGTATGGAAGAGGTGAGCGCCGTAGGTGTGGACCTCGATACCCGTCTCGGGTTCGGCCTGGCTGTATGCGTTGCCCCCGATGTGCGGTCGCCGGTCGATGATCAGCACCTTCAGCCCGAGGTCGTCGGCCACGCGTTCAGCGACCGTGAGGCCGAAGAAGCCTGAGCCTACGACGATGAGATCTGGGTTCACGCGGGTTCCTTTGTTGTTGGGCGAGGCCGTCAGTGTGGGTAAGCGCGCCGACCTACGAGTCTGCCGACCAGCCAACGAGTCTACGGGAGCCCGGCCGGGAATCGGCACCGAGCCGCGGTCGTCTGGCCGAACAGGGCAACGCGGCACCCGTCAACTCGCGTGCGCCTCGCTTGGGTCTGCGATGATGAGCCTGCGGTAGGCGCGCCGCCTGATCGGTTCCGGTACAAGACGATATCCGCCTCGGACGACAACATTTCTCACGAACTGCAGCTTGCCGATAAAGCCCGATCTTAGGAAGGCAAGCTGGAGCATCCACTCGCTTCGGAGGAGCCGCAGCCCGCCCCGCCGCTTGTACGCACCTGAGGAGATCCGGTAACGCACGAGGGCCTCAGAGGAGTTGGTCGCATTGATTCCGGCCGCGAGCATGCGCGCGAACAACCAGTAATCCTCCATCATGCCCATCGGCTGGTACCCGCCGGCGCGTTCGACGGCGTTCTTGGTGTACACGACAGTTGGGTGGTTGAACGGATCGTGAAATCGCGCGTATCTGTCGATATCTGCCGCCGTTACCGGGGGGGTGCGGCGAATGCCCAGATGTTCGCCGTCGGAAGTCTCATAGAACTCACGCAACCCGCTTCCCACTAGTTCGTGCCCTTGGGCGACGAGTTCCAGTTGCACCTCGAACCGGTGCGGTTCCGAGATGTCGTCGGCATCCATCCGCGCTACCACGTCGTATGTGCACTCGCGGAGGCCGGCGGTAAGGGCCTCGGTCAGTCCACGGTTCTCTGGCAAGTTGACGATCTTCACCGGAACCGGACTCGTTCGATCGAGCTCAGCGATCGCGGAGACGATGGCTGCCGAGACCGGTCCGTCCTGAACGAGCACCACTTCAGAAGGCGGCAGCGTCTGATCTGTCACCGAGCTGCGAAAGGCTCGAAGAAGATAGTCCGCTGAGTCGCCCTGATATACCGGGAGAAGAAGGGAGAACGGAACGGCGTCACTCACGCGGGTCACCAGCTCCGCTCTCTGCGATGACGCCGTCCAGGCCGAGCGACAAGAGATACTCCGCGTTGGGCCGTGGTGATGTCCGAGTTCCGTCGCGCCAACCAGCGCAAAACGTGCGTCGAATCGTGGTCGGATCTGGGGAGTGCTTAAGAGTGTGGGTCCAACGCCGAGCCGCCGCCGCGATGTAGAGCGGTTTCTCGTACCAGGCGAGCGACTTGGAACGGCGGAACAGCCAGAGCTTGTTGCGGACTTCGTAATAGAACCGCTCACCGGGATCGGCATCGGTGTCGGCCCTTGCCTTCGTCTTGTGCACGACGACGCTGTTTGGCACGAACAGTCCCCGACGATGTCGGAGGATCCGCGCCGTGAACTCGAAGTCGTCGTTCCAGATGAAGTATTCCGCAATTGGCAAGCCGTAAGCACGTACTGCCGCAGCATCGACCAGCGACGAGACGAACGACGACGACCGTATGGGAACGGAGCCCGCCGACTTGGCGTCGCGGGACTCGGAAGGGGACGCGAAGGGTTTTCGCCGCGGGGTGTTCATCGGATGGTCCCGGTGGTCCGTCCATACCACCCGCGACGCCAGAATGGCCGGCCGGTATGCAGAGCGAGCGTGGGCGTCGAGCAACGCCTCCAGCGCATTCGGCGTCGGAATCGTGTCGTCGTCCATGATCCAGACAAGATCGGCACTATGCCGCGAAACGGCGCGGTCAATTCCTACGGCGAACCCACCGGCGCCACCCGAGTTCACGGCAAGGATCTTGAGATCGACCTCAGGGAAGTGCTGCGATACCACGGCCGAAGTGCCGTCGGTCGACGCGTTGTCGATGACGACGATGGCATCCGCCGGCAGGGTCTGCTGGGCGAGAGCTCTGAGACATTCGATGAGCAGATCACGACGGTTGTATGCGACGACCACGGCGACTACTCGCACCCACGATCCCTTCGTTCCGTCACGGTCTCGGCGATCCCGCTCCTCGCACCTCGATGACGGCAATCATCAGGGTGCGAGCAGGGCCGGTCAAGCATACCCGCACGCTCCTGAGCATCGATGGTGATTCACCCCTCTAACATGTTGTGGTGTCTGTTCCACGCGCGGCTTCACGAGCGATCGTTGTCGTTCCCACCTATAACGAACGAGAGAACCTCGAACGCATCATCGGTGGTGTTCGTTCCTCCGCACCGTCATGCTCGATCCTGATCGTCGACGACAATTCGCCCGACGGAACAGGGGCCATCGCGGACGCGCTATCCGCTTCCGACGGCATGGTGAACGTGCTTCATCGGGCGGGCAAGTCGGGACTGGGTAACGCGTACCGCGCAGGGATGAGCTGGGCCTTGGAACGCGGGTATGACATCGTCTTCGAGATGGATGCTGACGGATCGCATCCATCCGACCAGATAGAGCCGATGATCAGCGCTACCGAGCAGGCCGACCTGGTGATCGGTTCGCGTTGGGTGGCGGGGGGTGCTGTAGTCAACTGGCCACGCAGGAGACTCGTAATCTCTCGCCTGGGGAGCTGGTACGCGCGTCTAGCACTTGGATTGTATGTGAAGGACGCCACCGGAGGCTTCCGGGCCTACCGCGCCTCAACTCTGGCAGATGTTCTGGATGACGCCAGGGTGAGCCAAGGTTACGCGTTTCAGCTCGACATGCTTCGTAACACCGCGCTCAAGGGGTATTCCATCGTCGAGGTTCCCATCACCTTTGTCGAACGCACGCACGGGGCCTCGAAGATGACCGCGTCAATTGTCTTGGAAGCTATGGCCCTCGTCACCTGGTGGGCGATCGAGTCTCTTCCGCAGCGGTTGAGGCACCGACGGTGGCACACACAGGTGCGCCACCGCATCCCCGGTCGGCCCACTGGATACGCCCTCGAGGATTGTGCGTGAAACACGTCATGCCTTTCGTGCGGCGAGGATGACTTCGCTGTACGGGCCACTCCATGTGCGCTGCGTCGTAAAGCCCAGTTTTGTCAACGCCCGGTCGATATCCGAGCCCGGATATGGGACATCGCGATTCGTGACTACAAAGAGCCGGTCGTGATCTCCAAGCCGCGACGACAACGCAGAGAACGGGAACTGCTGGCCCCAATAGCTGTTGTTGTCGGCCGGTGAGACTTTGAGCATGATGTCATCGAGCGCGCGCAGATCTTGGAATGACGCGAATTGCACAACGTGCATATCGAATGGGTAGCCGGGCATTGCGAAGAGGACAGCGTCCCCGGCCCGCCCCTCGGCCCCGATCCAGTCGGCCGCCTGTGAGTAGTCGGACTGGTTTGCGTAAGGCGTTCGTGAGTCGAGGTAGCCAGGTATTGCAGCAACGATGGCGATGACCAGGCTGACTGCTGCAGCCGTTGCGAGCAGCGGTTTCGCGGCGAGCTTGCGCCGTGCAGTCCATGACGCCGCCGCCTCGTGGACCACGCCTGCCGACCAGCCCGCGAGTAATGCGGCCGCGGGGGCGGTCAGGGTCAGGTACCGGGGCGTGTACAACGGAGTCACGACGAGGCTCAAGATCACCAGCGCAAAGGTCACAAGCACCATGGGGACGATAGCGAATGGCAGCATGGCCAAGTCCGTGCTCTTTGCGCGGCGGCGGACGAGCGCTATGACGACTCCAGCGACAACTAGGATCACGTAAACGCCCAGGGCGGCGACGTCACCGAGGAACCACTGTTGCGAAATGATGTCGACGATCGTCGTGCGCGAGATGGGGGGAATCCAAGAGACCTGCCCTCGCTGGTTCGCGACGAGAAGCAGAAGGGGCATCGCTACGAGAATTCCGGCAATGCCAGACAGAGCGGTGAGCAGCCACCGGCGTCGGTATCTTGGCACCAGGAGGACTGCGAACCACAGGGCTACCGGAATGAAGACCATGTACGCGAAGATCGCGCAACTCAGCGCGACGGCCGCTCCATATGCGCACCATCTTCCGGGCGTCGAGCGGTCCGCCGCCCGCACCAACAGCCACAGCATGAGCGCGCATGCGAGGGCCGTCATCGCGTACGACCGCGCCTCAGTAGCTGCCCACTCCGACCGAGGTAGCAGGATCAGAGCGATCGCCGAGGAGACGGCGACGACCCGATTCGAGAGCCTTCGTGCGACGAGGTAGGTAACGGAAACGGCCAGGCCGATGGCGATGGAACTGAGGAGCCTAGTGACGATCCTCGTGTCTCCGAACGCGGCTGCCCAATTCTGAAGGATGAAGTAATAGAGGCCGTGGACGGCATCGATGCTGCCAAGGACGTGCCAGAGCTGTCCCGGGGTTCGATGGATCATCGACATCGACACGGTCTCGTCGAACGAGTACGACGGGATCCATGAGCCGATGAAGGAGATGAGCCATCCGGCGACGCCGAGGGCAACAGAATCCATCCGGACAAAGGTTCTGGTCGGTTCTCCGGCGCGGTCTTGGGCCGCGGCTGCTGGTACGCCAATCCAAGTGCTCATCGGGTGAGATCTTAGGCGCGCCCCGATCGGAGCGGGCCGAGCATGCGCGGACGCAGTCCCTGGAGTCGACCAAGGTCGGTCCTAAGAATCGTCGTAGGCGATTCGACGGTGCGGTATCGATCATTCTCGGATGGGAAGATCACTGGCCCCAAATTGAACTGGGAACGGTCGTGGCCGAGACTCGTAACTGTGAGCCGTCTCAGGAGTTCTGTTGGCTTCCTCGGTTGCGAGACACCGCTGACGTTCGAAAGCGTCACGGAAGTGACTCGGAAACTGTGGAGGACCTCAAGGTGTCAGCGGCACGGATCACGGAGTTGATCGAGGAGAACCGACGACTTCGCGACGAGATCGACGAGCTACGTCGCGAGGGGCGCTATGTCGCGGAGTTGTACGACGTTGTCGTGGAGCGAGTGCGAACCGACTCGACGGAACGTTGAACGCGCCGCGTACATCCGCTCCCAAGCTCACTCAGTGAGCTGGTCCGCGGCCCTGCTCGCCCGTCCGCTCAGGTGCCACAGGCAGTGCCTGCCGCCACGACATGCCCTGCGACGCCTTGACGGTGCAGATGACGGTGAGCATCCAGCCGCTCTCGTAGAGCATCGTGCTCTCGGCCATCGCCGTGCCGATGAGGGCGATCAGGATGAGCGGCGGCCACGCGTAGATGACGCTGCGCTTGTTGGAGCCGAGCAACCAGGAACGGCCCATTGCGAGACCGAGCAGGAGCAGGAAGAGCAGGAAGCCGACGAGGCCGACCTGCAGCCAGACATCCAGAAACGCGTTCAGCCCGTTGGCGTGAGGCGCCCCGGTCATCGCGTTGATCAGCGAGTACGGCGGAAGTGAGCCGCGCCAGAAGCCGATCCAGCCCCAGCCGAGCAGCTCGTTCACGGGGATCAGGTGCCACATCTGCAGCCACACCTCGTAGCGCACCGTGATGACCGATCGACCGTGCAGCAGCTCGATGATCGGCGCCCGGAAGATGAACGCCAGCACCGCCAGGGCGAGGGTGACGCCGCCGAGCGAGACCTGAACGGCGAACTTCCAACGCTCACGCCTGATGTGCCGGATGCCGAACAGCGCGGCCGCCGCCAGCAGGATGATCACGATCATGATCGCGATCACGGGAGAGTTCGCGAACAGCAGGCAGAGCAGCGCTACCGCGACGGAGAAGACCGCCAGACCGAGCGTCACGGACTTCGTGCGCCACTCGATGATGAACGTCACGACCGCGATCAGTGCGACGAGACCGAGCTGATTGCGACTGCCGAACAGGCCGGAGATCGGCCCGCCCTGCGCCAGGTTGCCGGCGATGCCGAGGAACTTGATCGGTGCGTCGATGAGCAAGCCGCTGAGTACCTCGAGCGCGAGGGATGCCGCAAGCAGCACGCGCAGCACGTCGCCGATGACCCGCACGATCTGGATGGCATCCCGCACGAGCGCCAGATAGAGCGCGAGGAACGTGAAGATCCATTGGTAGATCACCGCGGCGAGCGTCGCCCACTGATACGTGCTCCACACGACCGAGACAGCGCACCACCCGACGAACACGAGGAGCGACACCGGCAGAAGGCCATGCCACTCGATGACGTCCCAGTGGGCGATGAACGAGCAGATCGCGACCGCGGTGACCGCGGCCAGCACCCCGATGAGGCCGGGCCAGCCGATGACGTCCTTGATGGCGGTGGTGAGGAATGCCGACCCGACGACGCACAACGACAGCGCCCGCGAGAACCTCGCTGACTCGAAAAGCGCCCTCGTGAGGGCGAACCACCGCGGCACGCGTCGTGCTGTGGAGGTCACTACCGGGCGGACCCGAGGTCAGGTGCGGCGGCGGGCGAGGCGGGCATACTTCATCTTAACGTTGAGGGTCGCCGGCCCTACGGACGCTCCAGCTTCGTCTTGATGCTGAACATCGCCAGCAGCGCGAAGCCGGCCTCGATGAGCAGCCTGCTCTCGGTGAACGACTGCGCGATGAGCGCGGCCATGAAGAGCAGCGGGAGCAGCGTGATCGCCGTGTAGGGAACATCCGCCCGCACGACGCCCTGCTCGTCGAACGGAGCGCGGTCGACCGCCTTGAACCAGGCGCGCCCGAAGACGGTGAGCACCAGCAGTGCGAAGATGACGAGACCGAGGATGCCCAGCTGCAGCCAGACATCCAGATACGCGTTGTGCGCCTGCAGGTACTCCACTTTGTTCCGGATCGCGAGCCCCTTGAACGGCTCGACCCATGGCGCCCAGTAGCTGATCCAGCCCCAGCCGAAGTACGGCTTCTGCTGCGCAAGGTGGATGACCTTGTCCCAGATGTCGGTGCGTCCGGTGAGGTCGGCGCTCTTGCCGAGCAGCTTCGTGATCGTTCCCCAGAACAGGATCACGAACGCGGCACCCACCACGATCACAGCGGCCGCCGTCACGTAGACGGGCACCCGTCTGCTCTGCGGAACGCTGCGTCCCCACCAGGCGAACAGCAGCACCACGACGACCACAGCGAGCGCGACGGTCACGGTCGAGGAGCGGGTGAGCAGGAAGGTGATGCCGGCGAGCACGAGCCAGACGATGCCGGCAGTGCGGTTCACCGTGCGATCCGCCAGCTGGATGCCGAACACGATGAGCGCGAACAGCGTGATCATCCCGAGGATGTCGCTGTTGCCGACGATGCCCTGGATCTGACCGCCGTGCAGGAGCAGATCCCGGCTCCAGTAGAACGCGTTCGGCAGCTTGCCCGACGGGTACTGGTACGTGGTGAACAGCGGCAGGATGTGGTGCCGGATGACGAGCGAGACGATCAGCTCGAAGATGAGCGAGAGGCCGATGATCCAGCGGAAGGCGGCGCCGAGCGCCCGCAGGATCTGCTGCCAGCTCAGGCACAGCGCGAAGAACGCGGCCGCGGTCGTCGTGGCCAACTGGGCGACTGCGGCTACCACGGTCTCCGGGCGGTACGAGGACCACGCGATCGAGACGATGCACAGCAGCAGGAACAGCAGGAGCGTCTTCGGCCACTTGCGGGCGGGCACACGCGGTCGCGCACGTATGAGGAACACGATGCTGCCTGCCAGGCACAGCAGCACTGCCGCTCCCCAGCCCCACCAGCTGATGGCGTTGCGCCAGAAGTCGGGGGCGAACAGCGTGAAGAAGGTGAAGCCCGCGAACGCGAGCATCCAGCCCTGACCTGTCGGCACGGTGCGAGGCGCCGTCGCCGGCGAGGTCTGTGTCATGTGGTTACTGTAACGGCGGTCGGGGGCGTGGTTTCGACGGGTCGATCCGTGCTGCAGCACTGAACCGGCAGCTGCTGATCATGGCTTCCAGAGGCGGATACCAATGTGAGGAGCGGCGTGTTGGAAGTCCTTGTCCGTAGTAAGCAGCACGAGGCCGTGCCGTAGTGACAGCTGCGCGATGAGGGCATCGATTGTTCCGAGCTGGACTCCAGCGCGCCGACAGGTGTTGCGTACTTCGGCGGCAGCAATGTGATCATCCCGGTCGGGCTGCACGAGCGGCATGTGGGTGAAGCGCGTGATGATCTGCTCTCGGGCGTGTTGCGGAACGAATCCCTGAAGCAGTTCCTGAAGGATCATTCCTGTCGTCACGACGATGTCGTCACCAGCGAGCGCTCGGCGAAGGTACTCGACCTCGGGCGAGCTGTCGGGCGCATCCCGACGCAGCGCCAACGACCAGACGCTCGTATCGACGAGGAGCGTCACGAGCGCGAGCGCTCCGATTTGTAGTCGAACGATTCATCCCAGTCGAGGGATCCCAGCAGACCGAGAATCTGCGTTTGCTCCCGGCGTGCGATGAACTCCTGCAGAGCCAGCGTGACCGCGGCCTTCTTCGTGCGCTCCCCGCTCACTTCGAGCGCGTGCTCCAACAGTTCCGGATCGATTGCAAGATTCGTCGCCACGGGAAATCACCTCACACACAAGGTTACACACGTGACCGCACAGGGACTACACGAACGCGCCGAGCCCGGTGATCGCGCGGCCGACGATGAGGGTGTTCATCTCCTGGGTGCCTTCGTACGAGTACAGCGCCTCGGCGTCGCTGAAGAACCGGGCGACGTCGTACTCGAGCACGATGCCGTTGCCGCCCAGGATCTCGCGCGCCCAGCCGACCGTCTCGCGCATGCGCGAGGTGGTGAACGCTTTCGCCAGCGCGGAGTGCTCGTCGCGCTGGGTGCCGGCGTCGAGCATCCGTGACACCTGCACGACGAGGGCCAGCGACGACGTGATGTTCGCCAGAGATCCGGCGAGCATGTCCTGCACGAGTTGGTGCGCGGCGATCGGCTTGCCGAACTGGATGCGCGCCCCCGCGTACTTGACGGCCGCCTCGTAGGCGCCCACCGCGACACCCACCGCAGCCCAGGCGACCTCGGCCCGGGTGGCGCGCAGCACGCGAGCAGTGTCGCGGAACGAGTTCGCGTTCTGCAGGCGGAGCGACTCGGGCACGCGCACGTTCTCGAGCGTGATGTCGGCGTTCTGCACGGCCCGCAGCGCCTGCTTGCCCTCGATCTTCGTGGCGTGGTAGCCGGGGGTCTCGGTCGGGACGATGAAGCCCTTGACCTGGCCGTCGGCGACATCCTTCGCCCAGATGACCGTGATGTCGCTGAAGGTCGCGTTGCCGATCCAGCGCTTCGAACCGTTGATGACCCACTCGTCGCCCTGCCGCTCGGCGGTCGTGCGCAGGCCCTGAGCCGAATCCGAGCCGGAGAGCGGCTCAGTCAAGCCGAACGCGCCGATGATCTCCCCGGAGGCGAGCTTCGGCAGCCATTCATCGCGCTGCTCCTGCGAGCCGCACGCGCTCAGTGACCCGGCGGCCAGTCCGTTCTGCACGCCGACGTAGGTGGCAACGGAGGCGTCGATGCGGGCCAGCTCGAGCGCGACGAATCCGCGGAAGACGGCCGAGTTCGGAAACGGCTTCGTCTCATCCCACGCGAACGCGGCGACGCCGAGCCGATGCAGGTCGGGGATGATCTGCTTCGGGAACTCCGCCCGCTCCCAGTACTCGTTCGCGATCGGCTTCACCTCGGTCTCGAGGTACTCGCGCAAGCCGGCGATGGCCTCCTTCTCCTGATCGGTCAGCTCGTTGGAGAAGCCGTAGAAGTCTGCTGCGAGAGGCTCGAACGCCATGTCTGCTCCGTAGATTCGTGATTCGGGTCGCGTACGGCCCTTGCCGGCAGCAGGCTGCCGTGCAGTGAAGACCGGTGGAATGCGGGTCAGCCTAGGCAGCGGCATCCGTTCGTCCCAAGGCCGTTGGTACTCTGCGACTAATCGGAAGAAAGGGCGGGCACGGATGTTTGTGCGCATCGACAACGTTCCTCGCGATTACGCGTGGGGCTCCTCGCACGGCATCGCCGACCTGCTGGGCAGGACCGCCTCCGGAGGGCCGGAGGCGGAGCTCTGGTTGGGCGCGCATCCTGGGTCTCCGAGTCGGCTGAGCACACCGATCGACGGTGCGGAGACGCTCGCCGAGCTGATCTCGGAGGATCCGGACGCGACACTCGGCTCCGATTGGCGCGAACGCGACTCTTATGAGGGAGCGCCGCGCCTCGGATTCCTGCTGAAGGTGCTGTCCGCGGCCGCGCCGCTGTCGATCCAGGCGCATCCGTCGTCCGCTCAGGCACGGGCGGGGTTCGCCCGCGAGAACGAGCTCGGCATTCCCCTCGACGCGCCGGAGCGCAACTACAAGGACCCGTTCCACAAGCCCGAACTGATCTACGCCGTCACGCCGTTCGACGCACTGTGCGGGTTCCGCAGCGTCGGCACGTCGGTCGCCGTCTTCGACCGGTTGATCGCCGCGGGGAAAGCGACCGGGCTGCCGCACGACGAGCTCGACGTGCTGCGGGGCATCCTGGCCGGGGGAGAGGACGAGGAGTCCGCGCTGCGGGCCACCGTGGGGCTGCTGCTCGGTGGCGGCGAGGCGGCGGAGGAGATCGTGGCGCAGGCGACCGCGATCGCGCGCTCGTCGAAGGGTGAGAGCATCCCGGAGCTCGGCATCGTTCGGCTGCTGGCGGATGCGTCCCCGGGCGACCCCGGCATCGTGCTCGCTCTGCTGCTGCATCGCGTCGCCCTCGCGCCGGGTGAGGCTCTCTATCTGCCGGCCGGCAACATCCACGCGTACCTCTCCGGCACCGGCATCGAGCTCATGGCCGCATCGGACAACGTGCTGCGTGGCGGACTCACTCCCAAGTACATCGACGTACCCGAGCTGCTGCGCGTGCTCGACTTCACACCGGTGCCCGCGCCGCTCCTCGCGCCGTCCCGGCTCGGTGCGCTCGAGCTCTTCACCCCCGACGTGCCCGACTTCAAACTCGCGCACGTGACATCGGATGCGTCGCTCGACCTGAATGGCCCAGCCATCGTGCTGTGCACGGCCGGTTCGGCATCGGTTGCGGGCGATCACGAGAGCGTCGAGGTCTCGCGGGGTGACATCGTCTTCGTCTCGGCGGACGAGGGTGCCCTGCGGTTCGAGCTCCGCGACGACGGCGTGCTGTTCGTCGCCACCGACAACCGCTGAAGGAGCCTGTTCCCGCGGTAGTATTACGTACGCTGAGCCAGTCGTACTACGGAGGAATGATGAAGCTCAATGCGAAGGGGCAGGTGACCATTCCGGCCGAGTTGCGGCACCGCTACGGCTTTATCGAGGGCGACGAGGTTGAGGTCGTCGACGATGGCGGAGTATTGCGTGTCGTACACGGAGATGCTCGGACGGCGGGCGAGCGGGCGGTCCACCGCATCCGCGGGGCCGCGGGCGGCGGCGCGACGACTGACGAAATCATGGCGCTGACCCGTGGGGAATGACTCGACCACACTCGTTGACACGAATGTGCTCCTCGACGTTCTCACCGACGACGAGCGGTGGGCGGACTGGTCGAGCGCAGCGCTCGCACGGGCACTGGATGATGGGCCGCTCGCGATCAACCCTTTGATCTATGCCGAGCTCTCGGTGCGGTTCTCCTCTGAAGACCTTCTCGACTCCGCGTTGGCACCTCTCGGCCTTCGGCGTGAGACGTTGCCATATCAAGCAGCCTTCCCGGCAGGCAGGGCGTTCGTCGAGTACCGCCGACGGGGCGGATCGCGGACCGCGGTACTGCCTGACTTCTACATCGGGGCTCACGCTCTCGTCTCGGGTCACGTTCTTCTCACGCGCGACGCTCGCCGGTATCGCACGGCGTTCCCTGGCTTGGTTCTCGTCGCGCCGTAGGTGGTTGGCGACGCCACTAGGTTTGAGGCATGGCTTGGTTGGTGACCGGCGGCGCCGGGTACATCGGCGCGCACGTGGTGCGCGCCTTCGCAGAGGCGGGGATCGACGCCGTCGTCATCGACGACCTGTCGAGCGGGCACGAGAGCTTCGTGCCTCAGGATGTGCCGTTCGTGCGCGGCACGATCCTCGACGGCGGTCTGCTCACCGACGTGTTCGCGCAGCATGCGATCGACGGAGTCATGCACATCGCCGGCTTCAAGTACGCGGGAGTCTCGGTACAGCGGCCGTTGCACACGTACGAGCAGAACGTGATCGGAACGGCGACGCTGCTGGCGGCGATGGAGGAGGCGGGGATCGACAAGATCGTGTTCTCCTCCAGCGCGGCCGTGTACGGAACGCCGGACGTCGACCTCGTCACCGAGAGCACGCCGAAGGCGCCGGAGTCGCCGTACGGTGAGTCGAAGCTGATCGGCGAGTGGCTGCTGCGCGACCAGGGCGTCGCACGCGGCGTGCGGCACACCAGCCTGCGGTACTTCAACGTGGTCGGCTCCGGCTATCCGGATGTCTACGACACCAGCCCGCACAACCTCTTCCCGCTCGTGTTCGACGCGCTGTTGGAGGGCCGAACGCCGCGCATCAACGGCGACGACTACCCGACACCGGATGGCACATGCGTACGCGACTACCTTCACGTCTCCGACCTCGCGCACTCGCACGTGGTGGCGGCGCGGCGCCTCCACGACGGCGACGTGCTCGAGCCTGCATACAACCTGGGCAGCGGTGACGGCGTCTCGGTCGGCGAGATCATGTCCACGGTCGGCGAGGTGACGGGCATCCACTTCACGCCGGAGATCGCGCCGCGACGCCCCGGAGACCCCGCTCGCATCGTGGCGTCGGGCGAACTGGCCGCCCGAGATCTCGACTGGCGGATGCGGTACACGCTCGCCGAAATGGTCGACAGCGCATGGCAGGCCCGGCAGGCGGCATCCTGATCGCAGGCGGCGCAAATCGTTGTCGAACTTCGGCGCGTCGCGAACCCTCGAGCACCGCTTGAGCCTTTACGATTCGCGACTTGACGCGATCGAACTACACCGGTGTAATTAGTGAAACGCCCCGTGCAGGGAACACGGCACGTCAAGGCGTGGCAACACAGGTGGGGAGATCGATATGGCGATGAGCGAATATCGACCGGGGGTACCCGAAAACTGGTTCATCGATCCCGTACGGCTTGGGGTGCCGGGGGTTCGATCGGTCGATGAAGACGAAGACGGCGCGTTGTCGTGGCAGTCGGATGCGTTGTGTGCGCAGACCGACCCCGAGGCGTTCTTCCCTGAGAAGGGAGGATCGACGCGGGATGCCAAGAAGATCTGCGCCTCGTGCGAGGTGCGGGCGCAGTGCCTGGAATACGCGCTGCAGAACGACGAGCGCTTCGGCATCTGGGGTGGGCTCTCGGAGCGCGAGCGGCGCAAGCTGCGCAAGCGCGCGGGCTGACCACGGTCTGACCGACTAATTCGGGGAGCACGCGATGCCGGTGCCCGGGATTCCGCACGCACCTGCCTAGGCTGTCCGCGATGCCTCCGACAGTCACCGCCATTCTCGTCGCGCACCGCGGCACCGAGCATCTCAGGCGCAGCCTCGATGCCCTCGCCTCGCAGACCCGTCCCGTCGACTCCCTGGTGGTGATCGGCGTCTCCTCCGATGAGGCGACGACGGCGGAAGCCGCGCACTCTTCCCCGGACCAGCTGCTGGCATCCAACGAGAAGCTGCCCTTCCCGACGGCGCTCGGCGTCGCGGCCAGAGTGGTGCCGCCGTCGACATCCGACGACGACTGGCTGTGGTTCCTCGGACAGGACACGGCGCCGGAGCCGGATGCCCTGGCCCACCTCATCGACACTGTGGGAGTGTCACCGTCGGTCGCCATCGCCGGCCCCAAGCTCGTCGACTGGGACGAGTCATCCGTCATCCGTGAGCTCGGTCTGTCGATGACGCGATTCGGCACCACGATCGTGCCGGTCGAGGACGAGTTCGACCAGGCGCAGCACGACCGGACGAGCGACATGCTGGCCGTGCCGGCAGCCGGCATGCTGGTCAGGCACTCGGTGTGGGAACGGCTGGGCGGATTCGACCCGGCGCTACCGGCATTCGACGAGGGGCTCGACCTGTGCGTTCGAGCACGCCTCGCCGGTCACCGCGTGGTCATCGTGCCTGGCGCGCGCGTGGCATCCGCCGGCGACGGCGTGAGCGTGCAACCGCGAACGCCGCGCGGCAGGCAGCGCAGGAAGCAGCATCGGTTGCGGCGGGCGGCGCAGCTGCACCGACGCATGGCGTACGCGCCGGGGTTCTCCCTCTTCTTCCATTGGCTCTCGCTGGTGCCGCTGGCGGTCATCCGGTCGCTCGGGTTCCTGCTCGGCAAGCAGCCGGGCGCGATCGGCGGCGAGTTCGCTGCGGCGTTCGCGACCGCGTTCGGCGGCAGCCATATCGGCCAGGCGAGGAGCGCGCTGAAACGTGCGCGCACGGTGAAGTGGAAGGCGATCGCGCCGCTGCGCATCCCGCGCGTCGAGGTGCGACGGATGCGCGCACTGCGTCGCGAGGCGAGCCTCGTGCGTCAGCACGGCGAGCGTCGTGAGCTGAACTTCTTCAGCGGTGGAGGCGCGTGGGTGGTGCTCGCGGCCGCGCTGATGAGCATCGCACTGTTCGCGCCGCTGCTCGGGTCGTCGCAGCTCGGCGGCGGGGGACTGCTGCCGCTGAACGACATCGGAACCCTGTGGGCGAACCTCGGGTATGGGTGGCGCGACATCGGCATCGGGTTCGCCGGGGCGGCCGACCCGTTCACGGCGGTGCTCGCCGTACTCGGGTCGTTGACGTTCTGGCAGCCGTCGTTCGCGATCGTGCTGCTCTGGTTCGCGGCTCTGCCGCTCGCCGCACTCGGCGCCTGGTTCCTCTCCACCCGGCTCACGCACCGCGCGGTGCTTCGGGCCACCTTCGCGATCGTGTGGGCGCTGGCCCCGATGCTGTTCGACGCGCTGCAGCACGGGCGCCCGGCCGCGGTGATCGTGCACATCCTGCTGCCCTGGCTGTTCTTCGCCGGCACCGCGGCCAGGCGGTCGTGGGCGGCCGCGGCGACCACGGGCATCCTCGCGGCGGCCGTGCTCGCCTGCTCGCCGGTGCTGGCGCCCGCCCTGCTCGTGGTGTGGGTGATCGGATCGGCGCTCGCCGGGCGCGGCGTCGTGCGCGTGCTGCTGATCCCGATCCCGGCTCTCGCCCTCTTCGCGCCGCTGGTGGTGCAGCAGGTCATGCGTGGCACACCGCTTGCGGTGTTCGCGGACCCGGGGCTTCCGGTGGCGGCGGCGCCGGCGCATCCGCTGCACGTCGCCCTCGGGTTCTCCGACGGCGACCTCGGCGGCTGGCAGACGCTGGCCGGCGTGTTCGGCTTCAGCGGAATGATCCCGTCGATCGTGGTGCCGATCCTGATGGCGCCGGTGGCGATCCTGGCGCTGCTGTCGCTGTTCCTGCGCGGCACGATCCGGGCGACGCTGTGCCTCATCGGCGCGCTGCTCGGCTTCGCGACGGCCATCATCGCCACACACGTCTCGTTCTCCACGCAGGGCTCCGCG
Source organism: Humibacter sp. (assembly GCF_051954055.1). NCBI lineage: Bacteria > Bacillati > Actinomycetota > Actinomycetes > Micrococcales > Microbacteriaceae > Humibacter > Humibacter sp. Next base: position 65,987 of record NZ_JBQCIE010000023.1, read on the forward strand.
GCCGTTCCACTGTGGCCGGGCACGGCGCTCAGTCTTTATTGGCTCGGTCTGATCGCGGCGGCGACCATGGCGCTCGTCGCCCTCGGCAGATTCTCGATCGTGCCGGCGACCGTCACCGTCGCGTTCGTGGCGGTGGCGATCGCGCCGCTGGCGATCGCGGTGCCGTTGCAGACATCCGCGATCGTGCCAGGACCCGCGACCGCGCTGCCGGCCTACGCCACGGCTCAGGCGCAGACGCATCCGCGGATCGGCACGCTGCGGCTTTCGCCTCAGTCCAACGGTTCGCTGGGAGCTCAGCTCGTGCACGGGCAGGGCGTAACGCTCGACGACCAGAGCACGCTGAGCGCGACGAGCCGACAGCTCACCGCCGACGAGCGGCGGCTGGCGACCCTTGCAGGCAACCTCACCTCGACGAGCGGCATGGATGCCTCGTCGCTCCTGAAGCACTTCGGCATCTCGTTCGTTCTGCTGGAGACAGGGGCGGGCGAGGGGCTTTCCCCCGCATCGGCGACGCAGCTGCGAGCCGAGACCGCCCTGGACAGCAATCCGCTGCTGACCCAGGTCGCGTCGACCGACGACTCCGTGCTGTGGAGCGTTCCGGCGCAGACGCAGAGCGTGCCGATCCCGCCGGATGCCGGTGGTTGGGAGCGCTTGGTCGCGCTCATCGCGCTCGGGGTCGTGTTCGGGCTCACGCTGCTGCTCGCACTGCCCACCGGCCGCACGGAGCGGGGAACGTTGCGCCGACCGACCGCTGCCGAGGTGCTCGGACGACAGGCCAAGCGTCGCGGAGCAGCGAAGGGTGATGCTGGAGGCGCGCCACCGAGCCCGGAGGATCCGACCGGACCGATTCCGGAAGACGGTGGCGCCGGTGGCGAGGCCGCCGACGACGGAGGCGAGGAGTCCGCGGAGGCTGCTGACGCCTCGGCGGAGTCGAGCGAAACATCCGCCGACGCAGGCGAGGCCGATGCGGACAGGGGCGAAGCATCCGACGGTACGAGCGACGAGGACGGCAGCGAGCGGGTGAACCGTGAGATCGAGGAGATCACGGTCGAGCGGCCGCCCGCGCTGACCGGACCGTACGCGTCGACCGCGCCATCCGGCGCTCACGGCTTCGAAGGAGGCCGCGATGTCCACTGATTGCACCCGCAACACTCGTGCCATCGCCCGCGGAAGCGTGCGCATCCTCGCCGGCGCGATCGGCGTCGGCGTCGCTGTCATCGCCCTCGCGGGGGCGGCCCTGCTGCCGTTGCCCAGCTTCCACGTGACGCCGCCCGCGCAGACGGTCACACCGGTACCGGCCGACCAGGAGCGGGTCTGTCCGGGTGGACTGCTCGACCTCGGTAACGCGACCGATGCTTCATCGCTCAGCTCAATCGGCTCGCCGTCGCTCGTGACGACCGCGACCACCTCGGTCGCGCAGCGCAGCCTGCAGACGCCGAGCGTGCACGGAGGCGGCGGAGCGCCGCGCGTGATCAGCACCCAAGCGGAGGGATCCGCGACGCGACCGCTCATCGCCGGGGCCCAGTCGCAGAAGGCGAACGAGTCGGATGTCGCGGGGCTCGCGGCCGCGGCCTGCGGCGAGGCGACTTCCGACAGCTGGCTCGTCGCCGGTGCGACGACGCTCGGGTCCACCAGCCTCGTGCTGCTCAGCAATCCGTCGAAGGTGCAGGCGACTGTCGACCTCACCGTCTACACCGAGGGCGGCCGTGCTGAGGCGCCGGGGGCCAGGGGACTCGTGGTGCGGGCCGGCTCGCAGCTCGTTGTGCCGCTCGCGGGGATCGTTCCGAACGCGCAGGCATCCGTCGTGCACGTGCAGGTGGCGGGAGGAAGCGTGTACGCCTCGCTGCAGCAGAGCAGTGTGCAGGGGCTTGCGCCGCAGGGCGTGGAGCTGGTCGGGCCGACGGCCCAGCCCGCGCAGAACCTCGTCATCCCGGGGATGACCGTGGCGAACATCGCCCGGCTCTCGGCCGGAGCCGACGGCGGGTCGAACCAGCTTCCGGCCGTGCGGCTGCTCGCCCCGGGCACGACCGCGGCGCACGTCACGGTGACGGCCACGTCGGAGACGACACCGGGTGTGGGCGCGACGTCGCGGATCACCGTGCAGGGCGGAACCGTGCGCGAGGTCACGTTCGACCACCTGATCGACGGCGCCTACACGGTGCAGGTCGCCTCCGACACGGCGGTCGTCGCCGCAGCCCGCACGGTCGACGTCGGCGCCGCGCCCAGCGCGGACGAGTCCGCAACGGCTCAGGCGGAGGCCGCGACACAGGACTTCGCCTGGTTCGTAGCCAGCGCGCCGCTTTCGCAGACGGCGATGCTCGCGGTGCCGTCAGGCTCGGCGCCGACGCTGCACGTCGTGAACGGCAGCCGCACGGACGCGTCGGTCACACTGACTCCGAAGCACGGCGCGGCCACCACGGTGTCGGTGCCGGCGGGGAAGGCCGTGGCGGTGCCGTTGACCGCGCGCAGCACCTACACCCTCGACGGCGTGAGCGGGCTGCGGGCATCCGTGAGCCTGACGGCGGATGCCTCGTCATCGTCGTTCGCGCTGAACCCACCGGGACCGCTCGCGCAGCCCATCACGGTGTACCCCAAGTAGCTCCAGCGTCAGAAGTGCCCGAAGTGGCCCGGCGCGAGGTCCCATGGGTCGCGCCCGAGCAGCTCGGCCACGGCACGGAACACGCAGCTCTCCACGAGCAGCTTGCGGTGCAGGTCGTCGTTTCGGTGCAGTTTGGCAAGGCGCTCGATCGGCACCCGGTAGAGCGTGATCGCCTTGTGCGCTTGGTCGACACCCCAGCGCTCGACCTCGTCGTAGCCGAGAGCACCAGCGGGCGCCGCAGCGATCTGCACGCGCATGTCGGAGAGCTCCTCCGGCCACAGTCCCTTGAGGAAGTCGGCGGTGCTCGCCACGGTCATCTCGAACACGTCGATCCGGTCCTGCAGCAGCGGAAGATGAGGCCCGGTGACCGGGCCACGTGCGCCTCGGCCGTGACGGTCCGAGCGACGTACCGCCGTGGCGTAGCGCACCGGCCGGGATCGAGACATGTCGTCCATATTAGGGCGACGGACCGGCGCCGGGATCGCCGCCCAGGAAGCTGCCGCTGTCGCCCGCCGGCGAGTAGTGTTGTGCCCTGATGACGGCCCGAACGTGCTCCAAGGTCGCGTGCTCGCGGGATGCCGTGGCGACCCTGACGTACGACTATGCCGACTCCATGGTGGTGCTCGGGCCGCTGTCGCTGGCCCACGAACCGCACACGTACGACCTGTGCGCGATCCACGCCGATCGGCTGTCTGCTCCGAGGGGCTGGCAGGTGGTGCGACACCAGGTGATCGGCGAACCTCAGGGCCTCGGCGGGTTCTGAGTCGTCGATGTGGGCGAGCTCAGCCCGCGGTAGGCGACAATGGAGCACATGACCTCGCTGACTTCTCCCGGAATCGACGCGCGCTCCGAGTCCGCCGCGGCACCACGCGCGTTCGAATACAAGGTGCGCGACCTCGCGCTGGCCGAATCCGGACGGCACCAGCTGCGCCTCGCCGAGCAGGAGATGCCCGGCCTGATGGCCCTCCGGGAGGAGTTCGCGGATGCTCGGCCGCTGGCCGGCGCGCGCATCGCGGGCTCCCTGCACATGACGGTGCAGACCGCCGTGCTCATCGAGACGCTCGTGGCGCTGGGTGCGCAGGTGCGCTGGGCGAGCTGCAACATCTTCTCCACCCAGGACGAAGCGGCCGCCGCCGTCGTGGTGGGCCCGAACGGCACGCCGGAGAACCCGCGGGGTGTTCCGGTGTTCGCCTGGAAGGGTGAGACGCTCGAGGAGTACTGGTGGTGCACCTCGCGTGTGTTCGACTGGAGCGCGGAGGCCGCCGCTTCGGGCGGCGACTTCATCGGGCCGAACCAGATCCTCGACGACGGCGGTGACGCGACGCTGCTCGTGCACCTCGGTGCGCAGTTCGAACGGGACGGCCGGGTTCCGGATGCCGCGCCCGGCGACTCGCATGAGTACCGCGTCATCCTCGACCTGTTGCGGGCATCCATCGCCGAATCGGCCGACCGGTGGACCCGCATCGCCGGCGAGATCGTCGGGGTCACCGAGGAGACGACGACGGGTGCGCACCGGCTGTACGAGCTGGAACGCGACGGAAAGCTGCTGTTCACGGCGATCAACGTGAACGACTCCGTGACCAAGTCGAAGTTCGACAACAAGTACGGCATCCGCCATTCGCTTCCCGACGGGCTGAACCGCGCCACCGACGTGCTGATCGGCGGGAAGGTCGCGTTCGTCGCAGGCTACGGCGACGTCGGCAAGGGAGCGGCGGAGGCGCTGCGCGGCCAGGGCGCCCGCGTCATCGTCAGCGAGGTCGACCCGATCAATGCGTTGCAGGCGGCGATGGACGGATTCCAGGTGTCGCGCCTCGAGTCGGTGATCGGCGAGGTGGACATCCTCATCACGGGCACCGGCAACAAGGATGTCGTGCGCCTTGACCACCTGCTCGCCATGAAGCACCTCGCCGTTGTGGCCAACGTCGGGCACTTCGACAACGAGATCGACATGGCCGCGCTGGAGTCGCTCGAGGGCGCCGAGAAGGTGGAGATCAAGCCGCAGGTGCACGAGTGGCGGCTGCCGAACGGGCGCAGCGTGCTGGTTCTGAGCGAGGGCCGGCTGATGAACCTGGGGAACGCGACGGGGCATCCATCGTTCGTGATGAGCAACTCGTTCACGAACCAGGTGCTCGGCCAGGTGGAGCTGCACACGAATCTCAACGCGTACCCGCTCGGCGTGCACACTTTGCCGAAGGTGCTCGACGAGAAGGTGGCGAGGCTGCACCTGGATGCCCTCGGCGTGGAGCTCACGACGCTCACTCCGGAGCAGGCGGCCTACATCGGCGTTCCGGTGGAGGGCCCGTACAAGTCGGACCAGTATCGCTACTGACGACTGAGGTGAGAGCAAAGCGAGCTTCCTCGCTTTGCCGAGCCGATGGAGTCAGTTGAGCGGCGCAGCCGCGAACATTGATCAGTTCTCGGCTCGGCCCTTTCGCCAGTAGCCCATGAACGAGACCGCCTGGCGGTCGAATCCGACGTCGCGCACCAGGTGACGGCGGATGCGCTTGATCGCCGCCGCCTCTCCCGCGAGCCAGACATAGGTGGATGCCCGTCGCGCGTCGCCATCGACGCGGCCGCCGGTGAGCGGGTCGGTGCCCGGCACCTCCCACAGAACGTGCGTCTCGATGTCGACATCGTCCGGCTCTGCGCTGCCCGCCCGACGGTCGGCGGGAAGCGGGAACGCGTCGCACACCGCGTCGGCCAACGCCTCGCCCGGCTCGTCGGTGCGCGGCACGTACCTGACATCGGCGCCCGGCGGCGCGTCCAGCGCCGCGAGGTCGTCGGGGTGCGGGAGCTCCGCGAACACCGTGGTCGAGGAGTCCGGCGGGAGTGCGGCGAGGATGCACGCCATCGCCGGTACCGCGGTCTCGTCTCCGGCGATCACGAACCGTTGCACGCCGGCGGGAGGAATCCACCCGATCGCACCGCGGTCGCCGTCGGCCCGCGCGTTCGGTCCGAGGAGGCGCAGCGGCATCCCCGCCTGGGCTTCCGCTGCCCAGCTCGCTGCCGGGCCCGCGGTCTCCTCGTGCAGCGCGAAGTCGACGTCGACCTCCGTTCCACGGAATCCGTCCCGGCGGTCGCGGATCGTGTAGGTGCGCATCGGGGGCCGAACGTCGTCGGGCAGCGCCGACCACTGCGCATACCAGGAGGGGTCCTTGGCGCGCATGGCCGGGTATCCGCCCTGCGCATTCGGGAACAGCAGCTTGATGCGCTGGTCGAGGCCGTCCCAGGCGAAGTCGTCGAGCGCTGCGCCGCCGAACGTGACCCGAACGAACGTGGG